>JBCBSN010000283.1:0-5375 GCA_039819225.1 Bacteroidota bacterium
TCAACAAAAATTGATCCAACAACAACGTTTGGAACAGTTGGAACAGGAAGAGGAGATTTCTTTATTGCAGCGGGTTATTCTCTTGGGGTCTTTAATATTCCTTTTGATTATTGGCTGGATTTATGTAAGACAATTACAAACAAGGCATAAGACCGAAAATCAGTTGCTGAGACGTAGAAGGGAGCTGGAAATAGAAAAGACAGAGGAACTTCTGGAGCTCAAGAACAAGGAACTGGCCGTTTCCGCATTGCAATTGGTGGAAAAGGACGAGTTCCTAAGAATGCTAAAGGATAAGCTAAAGGATAACGGGGATATGGTGAAGGCCAGTGAACTGAAACAGGTACTCCGTTCGGTTTCTGTAAGTAACGACAACAATTGGGAAGAATTTAAATTGAGGTTTACTGCGGTCAACGAAAAGTTCTATAAAAAGCTAATAGGAAAGTATCCCAGACTTACCCAGAGCGACCAAAAGATATGTGCCCTTATCAAACTGAACTTTACGAGTAAGGATATGGCCCGACTTTTGGGAATATCCGTAGAATCAGTGCATACCACAAGATACCGGCTTCGAAAAAAAATGGGATTGGACCGGAGCGTTAACTTAGAGGAGTTCATAGGAAGCATGTAGGGAAGCGTTGTATTGCTTGGCACTGTCAATGTACAGTTTTTGTCTAGTGCATTTTGAGTGATCGTACAGTACAATTCTCTTACCTTGTGAGACAATATCAACTAAGGATGTAAAGGTAATTGAAAGCCTAGGGAAAATGCGAAATAGAAAATTTTCAAATCTTTTTATTCTCTTGGCTATCTGTCTTGGTGCCCTATTTTTGGGATGTTCCCCAAATTTGGGTACAGAAACCACTTCTAGTACGGATTTCAATTTCGGGTGGGAGTTTACACTCATAGATTCTGTTTCAAAGAATAAAAATTGGAAAACTGTACAGCTTCCACACGATTGGAGTGTCGAGGCCTCTTTTGACTCCATAAATGGTGAAGGTGCTACGGGATATCTCCCTGGAGGAACTGGGATGTACCGTAAAAAATTCGATTTGAACCTAAGGAAAGATGAAATGGCCTACCTGCTTTTTGATGGCGTATACAACAATGCCCATGTCTCTATGAACGGGAAGAAGCTTGGTTTTCACCCTTATGGTTATTCACCCTTTTACTTTGACATTACCCGGATGATAAAACCTGAAGGTGGGGGTAATGAAATCCAGGTCAAGGTAGATAGGACCAGGTACGCGGACAGTCGTTGGTATACGGGATCCGGAATCTATAGAAACGTGGATTTAATCGTAAAGAACAAGTTGCATATTCCTGTTTGGGGTGTTTTTGTGACAACGCCAAAAGTGCGCAAGGAAAGTGCACAAGTCCATATAAAGATAAAATTAAAGAACAATTTTGCTGAAGCCAAAGAGGTAGTAGTAGTTACGGATATTGTTACGCCCAAAGGGATGAAAATTGCTTCTGAGGCCCAAACGGTTAATGTATCCGGAGACGGAAATGTACGGGAAATTGAACAGAATATCCTAGTTAATGCCCCGCAACTTTGGGATGTTTATACGCCCTTTCTGTACAAGGCAGTGACCACAGTGGCTGAAAATGACCGGATCGTTGATCTGCAGGAGACCACCTTTGGGATACGCGATTTTCGATTTGATACGGATCATGGTTTTTTTCTTAATGGAAGAAATATGAAAATAAAAGGGGTGTGCCTACACCACGATGGAGGTCTGGTAGGGGCTGCCGTTCCCAAAGGGGTGTGGAAAAGAAAGCTCCAAAAACTAAAGGATGCGGGTTGCAATGCCATACGAAGTGCACATAACCCTGCCTCCGAAGAGTTTCTGGATCTCTGCGATGAAATGGGATTTTTGGTGCAAGACGAATTCTTTGATGAATGGGACAACCCTAAGGACAAGCGAAAGAACATGAACGAGCAAAGTGTGGACTACATTACACGGAGCTATACCGAGCACTTCCAGGAATGGGCGGAAAGGGATTTGAAAAATACTGTTTTGGCACATCGCAATCATCCTTCCATTATACAATGGAGTATTGGAAATGAGATAGAATGGACCTACCCCCGAAATGGGGATGCCACGGGCTTTTTTAATAACATGCATTGGAGCGGCAACTATTTTTGGTCGCTTCCGCCCAACTCCCCATCGCAAATCAGGGAACAATTGGAGATACTTCCCCAGGAACCTTATGACATAGGTAAAACGGCCCAAAAATTGGCGGAATGGACGCGTGAGTTGGATACTACACGTTATATCATCGCCAACTGTATTCTTCCCTCTTCAAGTTACGAATCCGGTTATGTGGATGCCTTGGACATGGTGGGCTTTAGTTATCGGAGGGTGTTGTATGACTATGGCCATAAGAATTATCCCGATATTCCCATTATGGGTACGGAAAATCTGGGCCAGTGGCACGAGTGGAAAGCCGTGATGGAACGCCCATTTGTTTCCGGGACTTTCCTTTGGACCGGTATCGACTATATGGGGGAGTCCAATGGGGGGTGGCCCAAAAAGGGAACCAATGCGGGTCTTCTGGATTTGGCGGGATTTGAAAAACCTGCATTCCACATGTTTAAATCGCTTTGGAACGATGCCCCCCATATCTATTTGGCGACCCAGACCACGGATAAGTCCATATATGCCATCGACGGTTCGGGCAACCCCGTGGAACGTGAACCTGGGGCTTGGGAACAAGCACTTTGGAGCTGGCACCCCGTAAACGAACATTGGAACTACAAGGACAACGATATCATTATAGCGGAAGTCTACTCCAACTGTGAAGAAGTAGAACTTCTTTTGAACGGAAAGTCCCTTGGCGTCAAAAAGTTGGCCGATTTTGAAGACCGAATCTATAAATGGGCCATACCCTATAACTCCGGAAGCTTGGTGGCCCAGGGAAAAAAAGGGGAGAGCATGGTCCAAACCGAATTAAATACGGTCTCGGAACCTGTTTCGATCCAATTGACCGCGGATAAGGAAGTGCTTCGGGCAGGCGGTTATGATGTGGCCCATATTATAGCGCAATTAGTGGATGCCAAAGGAAACCCCGTAAAGACGGATGAGCGAAAAGTTGATTTTATTATCAATGGAGACGTGAAAATTCTAGGGGTGGACAATGGGGCCCTGGATAATGTCCAGGATTTTCAATCCACCACGATTACAACCTATAAAGGAAGGTGTCTGCTCGTAGTGCAATCTGCAAGAAAGGCTTCAAATATTGATATTTCGGGAAAGTCCGATGGCCTAAAAAGCAATAGTATTCCAATAGAAATCAAACTATAAATATGTCTTTACCTCGTAGATTTATACTTCTGGCCGTACTCACGGCAATAGCCTCCTGTAATGCCCCTAAAACGGAATCCCAAACTAAAAAAGAAACCATGCCCAAAGAGGAAATGACCATCACCGACGATCAAATGGATTTTTTGGGAATCACACATAAGGAGTATTTAAGCGTAGCTTCCAAAAGGGCCTTGAAATGGCCTACCGATCTTGGAAATGAATGGTTCATCGAGTTCAGCGGTCCCCAACCCTTGAAAGGGGACCTTGCCTATGAGCTTGGGGTGGTCCGCAGGGATCCCAGTGCCATGATCATGGAGAACGGTAAGTATTATGTCTGGTACTCCAAAAGCACGGGCAAGACCGATGGTTTTGCCGGGGATATCGAAAAAGATAAAGTTTTTCCCTGGGATCGCTGTGATATCTGGTATGCTACCTCGGAAGATGGCATTACCTGGAAGGAGGAAGGCATGGCCGTAGCCAGAGGAAAGAAAGGGGCCTATGACGATCGATCGGTCTTCACCGTGGAAATCATGCAATGGGAAGATAAATACTATCTGTGTTATCAAACGGTAAAATCCCCCTATAATGTTCGGGTAAAGAACCAAGTGGGACTGGCCTGGGCAGATTCCCCGGACGGGCCTTGGACCAAAAGTGAAGAGCCCATCTTAAGTCCTGCGGATAACGGTATTTGGAAAGGGGAGGAGCAGAATCGCTTCCTAGTGGAAAAAAAGGGAGATTTTGACAGTCATAAAGTGCATGATCCCTGTATTTTACCCTATAAGGGTAAGTTCTATCTCTATTACAAAGGAGAGCAAATGGGCGAGGAGGTAACCTTTGGGGGCCGCCAAATTCGGCACGGAGTGGCCATAGCCGATAACCCCAAAGGGCCATATACAAAGTCGCCCTATAACCCGATTAGCAATAGCGGTCATGAAATTTGTGTGTGGCCCTATAACGGAGGCATTGCCTCCCTGATTACTACGGATGGTCCCGAAAAGAACACGATTCAATGGTCCCCAGACGGTATCAACTTTGAGATTATGGCCTCCATTAAAGATGCTGCCCATGCCATAGGCCTCAATAGGACAGCCGATAACGAAAAGGAACCGACAGAAATTTTGCGTTGGGGCCTTACTCATGTATATAATAGTTACGACGAGCAAAGTATCATGCGCTTTACCTCTCGAAGACGGACCGTACACACCGCCAAGGGCGAAAAGGGGAAATAGCACGGGGACCTTACAGGTTTTTAAAACCTGTAAGATCTAATAAAAGTAAAAACAAAAGGTGAAAACCTAACTATAGCATAAAACGGATGAAAGCAACAGTTTATGGAGGAAACAAGACCTTCAGGATAATTGAAAGGGAAGTGCAGGAACCTGCAGAAGGAGAGGTGAGAATCAAGGTAGCCTATAGCGGGGTATGTGGAACGGATGTGCATATCTATCACGGTATGATGGATAAACGTGTAAGCATCCCGGAGACTATTGGTCATGAGATGTCCGGTGTAATCGATGCGGTGGGAACAGGTGTCAACGGTTTTTCCAAAGGTGAAAAAGTAGTGGTGCGCCCGTTGGATGACCGTGGTGTTAAGGCCTCGGACAAGGGCTTTAACCATATCTGTGAGGACTTAAAGTTCATCGGTATCGATAGCCCCGGATCCATGCAACAATATTGGAACGTACCTGCTTTTACCCTTCACAAACTAAAGCCGGAGACGGATCTAAAACTGGCCGCCTTGATCGAACCCTTATCGGTGGCGACACATGATGTGCGCTTAAGTGAGCTAAAGGCCAATGAAACAGCAGTGATACTGGGTGGTGGGCCAATTGGCCTTCTTGTGGCACTTGTCGCTAAAGAGATCGGAGCCCAGGTCATCGTTTCCGAAGTCAATGAAAACCGAATCAAAAAGGCTAGGGAACTGGGCTTGGATGCTGTTAACCCTACCCAAATAGATTTGGTAGAATATGTAAAGGAACAAACTGACAACCGCCGGGCAGACGTGGTCTTTGAAGTGGCAGGGGTACAGCCAGCCCTTGACATCATGACGGAAGTAGCTGGCATACGTGG
>JBCBSN010000284.1:0-5326 GCA_039819225.1 Bacteroidota bacterium
GTCTCATCCATCCATCAATGGTCCTCGCAGTGCACATCTAGGGGCCGACCAGTTGATTCTGAGGGGCGGGGGCCTATAGGTTTCATTTTAGGGTCGAAATCAGATGGTAAACCTTAAGTTGGATCGGTACGAGACACTACCTCTTAAAAACGTACTGCCCTTACCGATTTTGATAATGATAATTTAACCATTCGCAAATATTGAAATCCTCTCTTGGTGGTTAGTTTTGTTTGTTAACTAAAAGAACCCTACAAATAAAAAACACTACAATGAAAAATGTTAGAGTATTATTTTTTGCATCGGCACTTATCCTTTTGAACGCCTGTCATCCCGATGATTTTGTCGGAGGGGGCGGGGGCAATGGGGGCGAAGACCCTGACGGACCGGATCCCGTGGCCAAAGAGGCCTTGGACAATGCCGACTTTGTACTGCAATTATTGCATTATGCGGACGTGGATGGCAATGAAGAAACCGCGCTCTCCGCAGTGGACGAGTTCTCTGCCCTGGTTCAGGGTATTTCCAACGATCCGGATTATGGTTCCCAGACCCTTTTGGTTACCTCCGGGGATATTATTATACCAGGTTCCCGGTTTTTTGCCGCGGAACAATCCGCAGTACGTGCCGTAACCGGCAGTAACGAACCCGGCCATGCGGACATTGCCTTTGCTAACGCCTTTGGTGTGGTCGCCAGTGCAGTGGGCAACCATGAGTTGGACGCGGGTCCCGGGGAATTTGCCGATGCCATCCAGGCAGAGGCCGGTGGCGGTGCAGAATTCATAGGTTCCGCCTTTCCCTTCCTCTCTACCAATATCGACTTTGGCCCGGATGATGATTTTAGCATTGGCATGGATGGTTCCGAGGCCAATACCATGGGAACCCAGGTAGCCAAATATGCCGTAGCCACCGTAAACGGGGAGCGCATTGGGCTTGTAGGCGCTTCCACCCCTACCCTCCCCAGTATTACCAGTACCGGCTCTTTGGTAGTTTCCGGAGAAGGTGGCAATATGGCCTTGGCCGCGGAAATACAACCCGCTGTAGATGCCCTGAAAGGCGCAGGGGTAAACAAAATCATACTTCTTGCCCATATGCAGCAAATTTCCATAGAAAAGGAATTGGCCACTCTTTTGGACGGGGTGGATATCATTGTAGCCGGGGGTTCCAATACCCGAATGGGCGATGCAGGGGATACCCTGTTCACAGGTGACGGTGGCTTTGCCGAAACCTATCCCTTCATGGCCAATGATGCCAACAATGATCCTACCCTTGTTGTAAATGTGGACGGGGATTATAAATATTTAGGTCGATTGGTGGTAGGTTTTGATGCCTATGGAGTTATTGACACGGATACCTTGGACGAATATCTAAACGGTTCCTATGCCTCCGAGTCTTCCGTGGTCTCTTCCGTAAACGGTTCTCCTATAGCCGAAGTGATGGATATCCAAAATGCCTTGAACACCGTAATCGACATCCAGTTTAGCAATGTACTTGGTTTCTCCGATGTATATCTTGATGGGAGACGAAGCCAGGTACGTACCCAGGAGACCAACTTGGGCAACCTAACGGCCGATGCCAATCTTTGGTACGCCAATCTACTTTCCGATGCCCCCGTTCAGATTTCCTTGAAAAATGGAGGAGGCATACGCACGGAGATCGGTACCGCCGTTTTGCCCCCAGGATCCACCGATCCCAATGATGTGGAATTTACAGCTCCTGATAACATTTCCGAAGGCAATCTAAGGGCCGTTTTACGCTTTGACAACGGTTTGGTAAGGTTAACGGTAACCGCCGCGGAATTGAAGGATATCCTGGAACATGCCGTTGCAGGTACGGCGGCCGGTGCCACTCCTGGACAGTTTCCACAGGTAGGCGGGATGCGCTTCTCTTTTGATGCTACCGCAACCCCAAGAACAGCTCCCGGGAACGGATCCAGGGTTTCCGAGATTGTTGTAGGCGATGAGATAGTGGTTTCCGGAGGTGCCGTACAAGGAGATGCCTCCCGTACCTTTAACCTGGTAACGCTGAACTTCCTGGCTAATGGTGGTGATAGCTATCCCTTTACCGATGCAGACCTTAGCGCGCCCAACAGGATCAACTTTTATGAGGGTACAGGTTTTGGGGAGGAAATTGATTATCCGGATGCCAACCTCGCAAACGATCCCGGGGCCAATGATTCCTTTAGCTATACCGGAGGAGAGCAGGAAGCCTTGGCAGAGTACCTGTTATCACAGTTCCCACAGGCCAGCCCCTTTAACGAGGAAGAAACTCCGGCGGATCAGGATACCCGTATTGTACAACTTAATCCTGTGAACTAGGCCCCACCGGCCCATAGGATAACTTTTAACGGCAGGCTCTAAAAAAAGCCTGCCGTTTTTGTTTTCTGTTTCCGAAGAACCAACTCCTAATACTAAAAATCGAAGGGCCAGCCTAACAAGTACAGTAGGGTAAGGTTTAATTTCCCTGTCTAGGAGGAACACCCCGACCTTCATTTTCCAATATCCAGGAACAATGGCCATACCGAAGAAAAGTTAGAGACCGTTTGGAAAAACAACCTTTGAATCCCATCCATTTCCTTTATCTTGTAGCATCTTTTCAAGGAAATTGGTTTTATCATTTCTTTTTGGCGATAGGACTTTCGGGCTTTTGAACCCATCTGATATTATGAAAAAAAGACTGGAATTACTTTTATATATACTACTATCCCTGGGTTGCCTAAACCCGGCTTTGGCCCAAGGACCACAATCCGAGCCGGATTCCAAAAGACCCAATATTGTTTTGATCATGTGCGATGATTTAGGTTGGGGCGATGTGGGGTTCAATGGAAATACCGAAGTGAAAACTCCCAATCTGGACCGTTTGGCCGCAAAGGGCATCAAATTCAATAGGTTTTATTCCGCCGGCCCCGTATGCTCCCCTACCCGTGCCAGCTGCCTCACGGGCAGAAATCCCTTTAGGATGGGAATCTATACGGCGAACACGGGATTCCTAAAGCCTGAGGAAATCACCCTTCCGGAATTGTTAAAAAAAGAGGGGTACGCCACAGGACATTTTGGAAAATGGCACTTGGGAACCCTAACAACTACACTACGGGATGCCAATCGCGGTAGGCCCCGGGATTCCTCCAACTATACCATTCCCACTTCACACGGATACGACACCTACTTCGTTACGGAGTCCAAGGTGCCCACTTATGACCCCATGGTAAAACCGGCCGTATTTGATACCCTTAGAGGAGAAAACCTACGCTATGGATGGGCGGCTCTGGAGAACCCTCATGACCCACGGAAGGTGGAATCTTATGGCACCTACTATTGGACAGGACCGGAGCAATTGGAACTTAAAAACCTGGAAGGCAGCGATTCCCGTGTTATTATGGATCGCGCACTTCCTTTTATTGAGAAAGCGGTAGAGCGGGAGCGACCCTTCTTTTCGGTAATTTGGTTCCATACGCCCCATTTGCCTTTGGTGGCCACGAGGGAATACCGGAAAAAATACGGTCACCTCCCGTACAAACATCAATTGTTCTACGCCTCCATTACCCGAATGGACGAACAAGTAGGCCGCTTGTGGGATGAATTGGAGGCCTTGGGAAAGGCAGAAAATACCATGTTATGGTTTTGTAGCGACAACGGTCCGGAAAATGGGACACCGGGATCGGCAGGCCCGTTTCGGGCGCGCAAAAGAAGTCTTTATGAGGGCGGGGTACGCGTCCCTGCTTTCGCCGTTTGGCCGGCACATTTTAAACCTGATCAGATGGTAGATGCTCCTTCGGTCACCAGTGACTATCTTCCCACCCTTATTGATTATCTGAATATTCTATACCCTGATGGTGACCGCCCCTTGGACGGTATTAGCTTAAAGCCGATTCTGGACGGGAAACAGATCCGAAGAAATAGTCCTATTGGTTTTCAGGCCAAGGCTCATAAGATGTCTTGGGTAACCGATCGTTATAAACTGATTAGCGTCGATGACGGAAACACCTTTGAATTATATGACCTTTTAAAGGACCGGGGCGAAACCACGGACATTGCTTCCGACCGTCCCAAGGAAGTGGCTCGTTTAAGGCAACGGCTATTGACATGGGTAACCTCCTGCGCTCAAAGTGACCACGGGAAAGATTATTGAAAAAAGGGCTTGCTTTCCAAAGCGGAGGCCAAAAAATAGCATCCTATTGCAGAACAGTCCCTTGGATTCCGTTTCAGAATCCGTAGTTGATCTCCGGGCCTACTTTATTGTATAGACCATAATGATATCAAAACAGCCTCTTATACCAATTCGAGATACAAAACCGGTCAAAGAAAATAGAATTTTTTTGTCTAGCGAAAAAGAAAATCCAAGCAGACTTGTGCCGCTAAAAGCGGTAGCCCAAGCTACGTTTGTATTGTATTCTTGAAGCACGACGGAAAAAGAGACGTTTTATATATCGATTTTGTATGTTGAATTGGTATTAGATAACGGCCGGTAGTTCTCCCGTTTCTATCATTCCGTTAATCCTATCCACCAACTCCAGGTACATGGCCTGCATATTCCCCTTTTCGTGAGCCCGCCCCTTCAAAAGAAATCCGGAGAATACATATTGGGAGGCAAAATGCGGCACGTCCCCTATTCCCCAGTCCATATAATTGGCAAACACGTCTTCCCAATCCACTACATAGGGGGGGCTTCCTACAATGCCATCCGTAACCAAACCTGTCTTTTCCGTTATTCCTTGGGCCATCCCATCTCCCGGTGAAACAAAGGAAAATCTATCGCTATCAAGGTTAGGGTCATAGCCTATAATCTTGCCCCTGGTACTTAATTTATACGGATTTTTCCGATTGGACATATCCTTGTCTTTAGGTTAACGGTCCTTGTTTGCTCCATAGATACGGAGGCGGTCATTTTCCTTCCTTCTTTTCCCGACATAGCACCGGATTGCAATGGAACCACAGCTCAAAATCACAAAAGTGAATCTTAAAATTGGGCCATTGATGTAATTCTCTTGGTTCAACAGGATGATGAACAGTGCGTTAAGGGCATATGCCCATAGAATCGGAAGAGATGCCTCATGGCATTCTTCCCCTGGGACCTGTTAACCAACCGCCTACTTGGGCGAAAAACTGTTAAAAAGGGCCAGAACGAACAACCGATACGATGTGAACCCCCACACATATCCCCGTTCGCCCGTAAGCCTGGCCCCAATACCTAAATCTAGATTACGCATTGTACTTGTAGCCGATTCCCTCTTTATTAGTCCAGAGATAACGTCGTTCCTCCCTGGTAGTTTCCATTTCATACGATTGATTTAAGACGGCTACAGTAATAAATCGGTAAAATCCCCGCTTTTTTA
>JBCBSN010000285.1:0-5296 GCA_039819225.1 Bacteroidota bacterium
CTTATTATCGTTGGGATCCCAAAAACTCTCTATCCGGCTGGCCCAGGTATCTACCCGGTGCGGAAAAAGGTCGGGCATTGCCTTTGCGGTGAGTATGAAAAAGGTAAGGCAGACAAGCCCCGTACCAACAATACCCACCAAATACTTTAAAGGATATCCCCCAAGAAAGCTTAGCAGCAATACCATGGAGAACAAAATAGCCGCCGTAGAGAAATTGGCGGGCAAAATCAAAATGACCACCAAAAACACCGGTAACCAAAGGGGCAAAAGGCTTTCCTTAAAAGTGACCTCCTGGTCTTTTACCTTACTAAAATAACGGGCTACGTAAATCATAAGAACCACCATGGCCAAATTGGACGTCTGAAAAGTGATGCCCACAAACGGAATGCGGATCCACCTACTGGCATTAGCACCAAAAGCAGTATGACCTTGGGCCAAGGTAAACAGCAACAATACCACTACTATAGGCATCGCAATTATGGAGAGTCCTTTAAAGAAATGGGCCGGAATCCTATGAACACCATAAATAATTCCAAAACCCAAGGTAAGCAGCACGGCATGTTTAACCAAGTAGCCCGTTGTAGTGCCCTTCCCTACTACATATACCAGGTTACTACTGGCACTGTATACGGGCAAGAACGACAACACCGCCAACAGTGCCACCACGGCCCAAATGGCCCTATCCCCCTGTATGCCTTTTAATATGCGTAACATTTTATCTGTCAAAGATTTTTTATAGCCTCCTTAAATTGATCTCCCCGATCCTCATAATTCTTGAAAAGGTCAAAACTGGCACATGCGGGCGATAGAAGTACCGTGTCACCACGTTCGGCTATCTTATAGGCCACCTTAACTGCCTCCTCCATAGCAAAAGTTTCTACCATAAGGTCTACCACATTGCCAAAAGCATCCTTAATTTTTTCATTTTCGAGTCCCAAACAGATTATCGCTTTTACCTTTTCCCGTACCAAGGGCATCAAACTTTTATAATCGTTGCCCTTATCCACCCCGCCGACGATCCATACCGTGGGTGTGCGCATGCAATCCAAGGCAAAATAGGTGGCATTGATATTGGTGGCCTTGGAATCGTTGATGTATTGTACATGTTGGATCTTGAGTACTTTTTCCAACCGATGCGGCACCCCTTGAAAACTAGCTACACTTTGCCGAATGGTTTCCTTTCGTATCCCCACCAGATTGGCAATGGTAGCGGCCGCCATGGTATTTTTTAAATTGTGTATTCCCTCCAATGCCAAAGTATCCGTTGTCATCCTTAATTCCTTGTTTTGAGTGCGTATATATATTTCTTCATTTTCCAAATGAGCGCCTTCCTTTACCCCTTTCGCTATGGAAAAGGGCAGTAATCGGGATTTTACCGGGTATTGGGACAGTCCTTCCATAATGGCTGCATTGTCCGCATCATGGATAAAAAAATCCGTGGCGACCTGGTTTTTGCCAATTCGGAATTTTGAGGCCACATAGTTCTCAAACTTGTAGTCATAGCGATCCAAGTGATCCGGTGTAATGTTGGTAATTACAGCGATATGGGGCCTAAAATCAATGATCCCGTCCAACTGGAAACTACTGATTTCCAGGACATAGTAATCATAATCGTTCCTAGACACCATTAAGGCAAAACTGTCACCGATATTCCCGGCCATTCCCACGTTTAGACCGCCATCCTTAAGGATGTGATGCGTCAACATGGTTGTGGTGGTCTTTCCGTTGCTGCCCGTTATCCCGATAAGCGTTGCGTTTGTGTACCTGGACGCGAACTCGATTTCCGATATCACGGGAATATCCTTTTCCCTTAACCGGACCACCAAGGGCACGGTATCGGGAATACCCGGACTCTTCATCACCACATCCGCATTTAGGATCTGCGCCTCGGTATGCTTGCCTTCTTCCCAGTTAATCCCAAAATTTTCAAGAACGTCCTTATATTTTTGTTGTATCTGCCCAAAATCCGATACAAATACATCGTATCCCTTCTGCTTTCCCAAAACCGCGGTCCCGGCACCGCTCTCGCCCCCTCCAAGAATCACCAATCGCTTCACCTTAACGCACCTTAAGAGTCACAAAGGTTATTATGGCCAAAAGGATTCCAATAATCCAAAAACGCGTTACGATCTTGCTCTCGTGATATCCTTTCTTTTGATAGTGATGGTGCAACGGGGCCATGAGAAAAATACGTTTCCCCTCCCCCAATGTTTTTTTGGTGTATTTAAAGTAACCCACCTGTATCATAACCGACAGGGACTCTGCAAAGAATATCCCGCACAACAAAGGGATAAGCAACTCCTTTCTCACAATAATGGCGATCACGGCAATTACCCCACCAATGGTCAAGCTTCCGGTATCCCCCATAAAAACCTGTGCCGGGAAGGCGTTGTACCATAAAAACCCTACTAAGGCACCCACAAAGGCACTAATGAAAATTAAAAGTTCCCCGGCCTTTGGGATATAGAAAATATCCAGATAGTCCGAAAAGATGATGTTCCCGGAGACCCAGGCAAAGATTCCAAGGGTCATTACTATTATGGCCGAGGTACCGGCTGCAAGGCCATCGATACCATCAGTAAGGTTGGCTCCATTGGAAACGGCGGTAACGATAATAATCACTATTGGGATAAAGAACATCCAAGCATACTTTTCCGCTCCCATGCCCATCCAGGAAACGAAACTTACGTAGTCCAGTTCATTATTCTTCAGAAAGGGCATATTGGTCTTAACGGATTTCACTTCCTTGCCCTCCACTTCCTTTACCTGGTAATCCTGTGTAATAATAGTGGTGTTTTTCTCCTTCATGGTCACCTCCGGATGAAAGTAGAGCGTAGCCCCCACGATAAGGCCCAAAACCACCTGTCCCATTACTTTAAACCGTCCTTTTAGCCCTTTTTTGTTCTTTTTAAAAATCTTGATATAGTCGTCTATAAACCCGATAGCGCCCATCCATAAAATGGTGACGATCAAAAGAATAATGTAGATATTAAGGATATCGGCGAACAGCAATACCGGAACCAAGGTGGACATGATGATGATAAGTCCCCCCATAGTAGGGGTCCCCTCCTTTTGTTGTTGTCCTTCCAGACCCAAATCCCTAATCGTTTCTCCCACCTGCTTGCGTCTTAGAAAAAGAATGATCCGTTTTCCATAAGTTGTCGCCAGGATAAGCGAAAGCATCACTGCCATGGCCGCCCTAAAGGTCTGGAACTGGAAAAGCGTGGCGCCGGGCACCTGATATTCTCTTTCCAAAAAATCGAACAAATAATATAGCATTGGTAGGTCTTTGGGTATTTCGGGTTATTTATCCATAGTCTCCAAAAGATTCTTTACAACTTTATAATCATCAAAATTTATGCGTTCCCCACTGGTTTCCTGATAAGTCTCGTGCCCTTTTCCGGCTACCAGGATGATGTCTTGTGGCTCTGCCAATCTGCAAGCCGTTTTTATGGCCTGCTCCCTGTTCTCTATGGACAGGATTTTTTTTTTATGCTGTGGCTCCACGCCGGCCTCCATTTCTTCAATAATCAAGGCAGGTGACTCCGAGCGCGGGTTATCCGAAGTAAAAATGGCCGTATTGCTCATGGTGGATGCGATTTTGCCCATTACCGGACGCTTAGACTTGTCTCTATCGCCACCACACCCCACAATGGTGATGACGTTTTCATTTCCAGTCCTCAACGTATTGATTGTCTCAAGCACGTTTTTTAGAGCGTCCGGCGTATGGGCATAATCAACAATGGCCGTTATATTCTTCTTTGATCTATAATATTGAAACCTTCCGTCCACGGTTTCCAGTTCGCTCAACAGCCGTAAGATTTCCAGTTTCTCTAGCCCCAAAAGGTCTGCCGTAGCATATATGGCAAGCAGGTTATAGGCATTAAAATTTCCAATGAGCTTGGACCACACTTCATTATCATCTATTTTAAGCAACTGCCCATCAAATTGATTTTCCAGAATCTGGGCCCTATAATCCGCGTAGCTTTTTAGCGCGTAGGTAAACTTTTTGGCACGGGTATTCTGCAGCATATATTGTCCGTTTTTATCATCAATATTCGAAAGGACAAATGCTTTTTTGGGAAGATCATCAAAGAGCTTCTTTTTGGTATCCCTATACTCCGCAAACGTTTTGTGATAATCCAGGTGATCGTGGGTGATGTTGGTGAATATGGCCCCTTGAAACGCTAGCCCCTCTGATCTTTTTTGATGGATACCGTGGGAACTTACCTCCATAAAACAGTATTCCACGCCAGCCTCGTTCATAAACGCAAGGTGTTTGTTAATGGTCATGGCATCCGGGGTGGTCAGATTAGTGGGGTACTCCTTATTGTCCACCATAATCCGAATGGTAGAAATAAGGCCCACTTTGTAACCGGCCTTTTTAAACAATTGATACAGAAGACTACTTACCGTTGTTTTTCCGTTGGTACCCGTAATCCCTACTAGATTCAAGTTTTTGGAAGGATTGCCATAATAATTGGATGCCATTATGGCCAAGGCACTATTACAGTTTTTCACCTCAACATAGGTGACCTCATTGACCATATTCTGGGGGAGCTCCTCACAGATTACGGCGGTGGCCCCTGCCTTTACCGCCCTATCTACGTAATCATGTCCATCTACCACAGACCCTCTTATGGCGATAAATACATCATCCTTGTCCACCTTCCGGGAATCAAAGCGAATGGCGTTAACATGCAGATCTGTTCGCCCATTGACAGCTGTAAGCCCAACACCGTACAATATGTCCTTGAGTAATCTCATGAAAGCTCCAATACTATTTTATCCACCTTTTTTAAATCGGTTCCTTGTGAAACAGATTGTCTTTTGACCTTTCCGTTTCCCTTTACCTCTACCAGGATACCAAGATTCTCCAGAATGGAAATGGCATCCATACCACACATTCCCTTTACATTAGGGACCGTATTATACTTTTTCCCGGCCTTTGCATAATACTCCTGAAAGGAGGATTCAAGTTCCTTGTCCTCCAAAGCTTCCATATCTACCTCATCCATTAAGGGCGAAGTGGCATAAATTTTTTGCGCTATCGATTTAAATACCGGTCCGGAAACATCGGCACCATAATAGCCCACACTTTTGTCCGGTTCATGAATGACCACGATACAGGAATATTTGGGGTTATCCGCCGGGAAATACCCGGCAAAGGAAGAAATATACCTCAGCTTGTCCGGGTCCTTGGCCGCATAGTGCTTTTGTGCCGTCCCTGTTTTTCCCGCCATGGAAAAATTGGGCGAATATAGTTTGTGGCCGGTACCATGGTCCTTGGAAACTA
>JBCBSN010000286.1:0-5242 GCA_039819225.1 Bacteroidota bacterium
GTAAGATTGTTCATGTATTGTTCTACTAGGGTATTCCCAATAAACTTCTTAGGGGTAGGCACTTTGTGCAGAGGAAAAAAAGAAGGTATTTCATCCTTATATATTTTCTTTAACAAGTCTGGATATAGGAAGACTGCAATGGCTTCGCAGGCCCCTCCCTCCGTTCCCGGACTAAATTGTTGTACATACCGGCCACATTGCTTTAAAATGGCATTTTTAGATTCCGTATAGTGCTTTCCCCGAACATCATAACTATTCATGGCACCCCTCATCAGGTAAAAAAAACAGGCGGTGTCCCTTAATTCGCCTTGCATAGAAAAGGTTGAGGTAAATACAGCCTTTTGAAACAAGGGCATTTCCTTGAAAAAAATAGTCTTGTATTGGTCCATGGCCCAAAGTTATGCTGTTTTGGGGCCAAGCACTTTCCAGAAAAGCTCAAATGTAAGACTGTATTCAAATTATCTTATTTGGACCTTTTCCCTAAATATTCGCCCTTTTTCACAAAATCACAACCCTTGGTTTAAAGCACCTTTGTAACAAATTATTTCTAATTGAAATGAATCAAATCATTTCAATACTCTTGGTCATACAGGAATGGACAAAATAATCTAGGTTCTCCGAAGCGGAAGGAAACAAGGACAAGAAGGCGGATACATAATTACATCTTTAAAAATAGAAAGCAATGAAAAAGGTTATTAAAACACAATTTGATTTGGAGGCCCCTTTGCAGTATGTATGGAAACTGATCAAAACCGGGGAACGCTGGGAGGATTGGTTTTCCATACTTAGTGGCTCAAAGGTAGAAGGCCGTAAACGCACCTGTGAATTATACAATGGGGATTGTCTTGATGAAATCTTTACGGTATCTGATGCGGAGAAGACATTTATCTACCATGTTAACCAACAGCAAACTTTTCCGGCAGAAGATATTGTAGGCATCATAAGATTACAGGAGAAGGGCAAAAAGACAAGAATGTATTGGTCCGTAGAGATGACCGTAAGTTCAGATGAGGTATTCTCAGAATTGAAACCTCAGATAGAGCAAATGTATGCGGAGGCTGCAAATACATTGAACGAACTGGCGATGCCCACCGTTTAGGATTTGGGAATAAGCACTGGTAAAACAAAAATCTAAAGGTATGGTTCCATATTATTTTTTTTGATAATTATATGTGCTGCAACCATTCGTGCATATCCACAGCGCTATGGATAATCCCTTTTACTTCTTTACGATTTACCCTTTGCTGTTCCATGGAATCGCGATGGCGAATGGTTACCGTACCATCTTCCAAGGTTTGGTGGTCCACGGTAATGCAGAATGGAGTGCCCACAGCATCTTGTCTGCGGTATCGGCGGCCCACGGCATCCTTTTCATCATAGGCCACATTAAAGTCCCATTTGAGGTCGGCAAGCATTTCGTGGGCAATTTCGGGAAGTCCATCCTTTTTGAGCAGGGGCAATACGGCGACCTTGGTAGGGGCCAATACTGCAGGAAGTCGAAGTACGGTACGTACGCTTCCATTCTCCAACTGCTCTTCCTGAAGGGCGTGGCTAAACACGGACAGGAACATCCGATCCAGGCCTATGGAGGTCTCGATCACATAAGGCACGTAGCTTTCCCTGGTATCATTATCAAAGTACTGCAACTTTTTTCCAGAATACTTTTCATGGCTAGCCAGGTCAAAATCAGTTCGGGAATGGATACCCTCCAACTCCCTAAAACCAATGGGAAAACGGAATTCTATATCCGCGGCCGCATCTGCATAATGGGCTAATTTTTCATGATTATGAAAGCGATAGTTCTCTTCCCCCATGCCCAGGGACAGATGCCATTTCATTCGGGTTTTTTTCCATTTTTCGTACCATTCCTGCTGGGTTCCGGGCTTAATGAAAAACTGCATTTCCATCTGCTCGAACTCTCGCATGCGAAAGATGAATTGCCGCGCCACGATTTCATTCCGGAACGCTTTACCGGTCTGTGCAATGCCAAACGGAATTTTCATACGCCCGGTTTTTTGGACGTTGAGAAAATTCACAAAAATGCCCTGTGCCGTTTCCGGACGCAAATAGAGATCGGTGGCCGTATCTGCGGAAGCCCCTAACTTGGTACCGAACATCAGGTTAAACTGCTTAACGTCTGTCCAGTTACGGGATCCGGACATGGGGCAGGCAATTTCCAATTCTTCGATTAGCTTTTTCACATCGGCCAAATCTTCTTTTTCCAAAGATCGGCCCAATCGTTTTAAAATAGTATCTGCCTGTTTTTGGTACTCCACCACTCTAGCATTGGTGGCCAAAAACTGTTCTTTGTTAAACTTCTCCCCAAAACGTTTGGCCGCCTTGGCTACTTCCTTCTCTATCTTGGCATCTATTTTGGCCACATATTCTTCGACCAGAACATCAGCGCGATATCTTTTCTTGGAATCCTTGTTATCGATCAAGGGATCGTTAAAGGCATCCACATGGCCGGAAGCCTTCCATGTAGTAGGATGCATAAAGATGGCGGCATCCAGGCCAACAATATTATCATTGCCTTGGACCATGGCCTTCCACCAATATTCCCGTATGTTCTTTTTGAGTTCTACGCCGTTCTGGGCGTAGTCGTAAACGGCACTTAGGCCATCGTAAATCTCACTGGACTGGAATACATAGCCATATTCCTTAGCGTGGGAGATTACCCGTTTTAAGTCGTCCTCTTGTTTCGCCATTCGGCAAAAATAGACTTTTAGCCAAAAAAGTGGGAATTATTTCAGTTGAAATTCCGAAGAGGCCAACAACCGCTCATCCTCAAAAACGTTGAGGGTATAAGTTCCGCTTGCCAAGGATCCCTCGGGGATGGTGATAAAGTCACAAACTTTCTTTTCTTCTCCGGTAAAGAAGACCTCTATGCGCTTACTATATATATTACCATTGACGGATATGGTATTGGCGTTGTCCTCTATGACCCCCATGTTGGGCCCAAGAAACTGGAAATACAATATCTTTTCCGAACTCCCCATGCTCCCGTCTGCGGCGATAGTGACACAGCCCCGTAACTTTTCGATAATGGAAGCCTTATTGCTCCTAATGGGATTACTGCTCCTAAGACGAAATCCCATCCCTTCGGAATCCCTAAGGGTCAAGTAGGTCTTGTTCTTCAATTCCTTGTTCAATTCCATAATCTGCCTACGCTCAAGAGCCTCTGCTTCCGCAAGGGAACTACTTTTCTGCCTAAGCGCCTCAATTTCCCGTTGGGTATCCTCGTATTTCTGGGTAATCAGGTTATTGTTATACCTAAGGAAGTTGTTTTTTAGTTTAAGGCTGTCGTTCCGAGCCTCCAGTCTTCGTAGCTCTGTTTTAAACTCACGCAGCTTTTCTACGGTAAAGTTCAACCTTCCTACAGAATCGATCAATTCCTGTATCCGGTATTTGGAAGTCTGCAACTCAATCTCGCTTACCTCGTTCAAAGCGGTAAGACGATCAACATCGGCCTTCATCAGAGTTAGGTCCTTTACCAAAATTTCCTTTTCCTGTTCCAAAAAGGAAATTTGACTCTTAGACTGGGCATAGCTATAATAAAAGGCAATAAGAATTCCCAAGATTACCGCCACCAGGGCAGAAAGAATTATCTTATAATTGAATTTGTTATCTTGTGCTTCCATCGAAATGCCAATAGCCGCGCAGGCCAACATTTTTATACGCTTTGTTACACTACAAGCTATCAAATATAGCAAATGAACTAAACACCCTCCTACTGCCTCCGGTGTGTTTTGGATGTAATGCACATTTATCGGTCGGAGAGCAATATCTATGTACCTTTTGCCGGAACCAATTACCGCTTACCGAATATAGCTTTAACGCCGAAAATGCAGTTGACCGTATCTTTTATGGCAGAATTAACATTAAAAAAGCCAGTTCTTTCCTTTTTTATCAACAACAGGGTATCGTAAAGAATATGATACACTATTTAAAATATCGAAATCAAGAGCAAATAGGGACGTTTTTGGGGGATTGGCATGGTGAAGTCCTTAAGGCAGAAGGTATGGATAAAATTATTGACGTGGTTATCCCCGTTCCTCTACACAAAAGAAAACTACGGAAACGGGGGTACAACCAGGTAGCCCCATATGCCAGAAGACTTGCTGTGCACCTCGGTGCCACCTATGAAGAAAGGGCCATCCGGAAAACGGCCAACACCAAGACCCAGACCAAAAAGGGTAGACTGGCCAGATGGCAGGGCAACAGGAAACTGTATACTTTAACGGATCCCAAAGCGGTTGCCCAAAAAAATGTGCTTTTGGTAGATGATGTCATCACCACGGGGGCCACCATGGAAATCTGTGCCCATGCCCTTAAGGAAGCCAAGGGTGTATGCATTTATCTTTGCAGTATGGCCGTTGTGCCTTAAGATCTGCTGATGAGGTCAGATCATAGGCCTTTTCTATGGGTCTTGTTAAATTTTTCGCTGTAACCAAGGCTATGCTCCAAAATGTTGTTTCTTTGCTCCGTATTAAATGAACTTATTTAATATCTCGATGTTGCGACGTCTCCTGGTATGTTTTTTCTTGTTCTGCGCTTTATTTGCCTTTTTGCAATGTGCAAGAAGGGGCAACCCTACCGGAGGCCCAAAGGACGTGGAACCTCCCGTTCTCTTAAGGGCCGATCCTGAAAATATGTCCATCAACTTTGACGCCAAGACCATTAAGCTATATTTTGATGAGTACGTGAAATTGAAGGACATCCAAGAGCAACTTATCGTCTCCCCTCCTTTAAAATACCCCCCTGAAATAAGTCCGCAGAGCGGTGCCGATAAGGTAGTTGAAATTAGCATCAAGGATACACTGAAGGAAAACACCACCTACACGCTAAATTTTGGCCAGGGCATTACGGACAATAACGAAGGGAATCCCAGTAGTTTTCTCACCTATGTTTTCTCTACCGGCGACTATATAGATTCGCTTACGGTTTCGGGCGTGGTCAAGGATGCCTACAACAAAGAGCCCGATGAGTTTATAAGCGTGATGTTGTATAAATTGGATACCGCCTACACGGATTCTACCATATATCAAAAGCCGCCCAACTACATTACCAACACTTTGGACAGCACCATAATATTTACCTTAAAGAATCTTAAGGAAGGAAAATATGCGCTTTTCGGTATCAAGGATGAAGCGAAGAATAACATCTTTGACCAGAATTCGGACAAAATTGCCTTTATAAGGGATACGGTGGATCTACCTACAGATTCCATATACCTGCTTAC
>JBCBSN010000287.1:0-5226 GCA_039819225.1 Bacteroidota bacterium
TATAGACCAAAGGTCTGGTAAACTAATAGGTAACCTTTGTTTTGTCAATCACATCATCATGTTAAATTCAAATGCTGACAAACTCATATTCTAAATGGCAGGTTCAAGGTAATTTGAAATCCATTGGTAGTATCAATATCCAAAGACCCTTTCATTTTTGTGGCCCTATACAACATATTTGAAAGACCCAAGCCTGTATTCGTCTTTTTTTTGGCAATACATCCATTGTCGTGTATCACCATTTTTGATGTTTTGTTGTGGGTAGAGAATGTCACCTTAAATGTATTGGCATTGGAGTGTTTCAAGGTATTGGTCATGGCTTCCTTAAATATAAGGAACAAATGTTGTTTGATTTGGGCGGGCAGTTTTTTGGATTTGGATACCCCGTCGGTTTTAATTTCAAAAGCAATTCCTTTGGGCAATAGTACTTCTTCCAATAGTTCTTGCATCCTGTTCACCAAGTCCCCCACTTTTTCCTGCCTGGAATCGATGCTCCAAACCAAATCCCTCATCTGTACTACCGCTCTTCGACTAATTGCCCTGATTCTCTGCAATTGTGCCTTGTCATTTTTGCTTGCCTTCATTTCCATGAGTTCGGTCTGCATACTCAAACCGCTCAGCATGGAGCCTACTTGGTCATGAAGATCGCTAGAGATTTGGCTCCGTAGGCGTTCAATGGCCAATACCTGCTTTAATCTTAAATTGAAAAGGGCGTAGATAATTCCTAGGGCAATTAAAGCACAGAGTACGATAAACCACCAGGTACGATAATAAATTTGCCTGACTTTTATGGGTAAAACTATTTCCGCACTACTGGTATTGCCACTGGAATCCGTTCCACGTACATGGAGCACATAATCCCCCGCTGGTAGTTTGTTATATCGTACAAAAGGTGATGTGCCATTAAATTGCCATCGATTTTCAAAACCTTCCAACCAGGTATAGTATTTGTGTTTTTCGTTCTTAAAATAGGATGGCATAGTCCAATGCACGGTCGTGTACTGCTCATATGGCGAAATTTCCAAGGAATTGACACCATCTTGGATCAAGTCTTTTGTTGAAGAAGCCATTTCTTTTTGATTAAGATGCACCACTTTCGTTAACGCCAATGGGGGCAATTGGCTTTTGTTCAAGACATTGGCCGGATGAAATCGGTTAATGCCGTTCATGCCCCCAAAATAATAGTGGCCATTGGAATCCAATAGGAAAGAACTATAGTTGAACTCATTATGGGAAAGTCCATCTTCCACAAAAAAATTCTGGAACCGCTCTAAATCGGTATCAAAAAATGAAAGTCCGTTATAGGTGGATATCCAATACCCCTTTTCCCCATAGGGTAGGATTCCGGTAATATTATTGTCCGGAAGCCCTTTATTTGTATTGTAAACAGTGATACTGCTCCTTTTGGAATCTAAATAACATATTCCACCGCCGTAGGTGCCTGCCCAGACCCCTTTGTCCGAGTCTTCGTGTACCACCAATACCTTGTTTTTGTTCAATCTGGGTTTTGAGGCCGTGTGGTAATGCCCATCGACATGCCCGCTAAGATCAACTTGAAAAAGTCCATGGCTTTGCGTAGCCACCCATATTTTGCCGTTCACTTTGCTTTCCAAAAGAAACTGTAACCTTATACCATTTTCCTTATTGGATAAGTGTGCAAAGGGTAATCTATGTGTCCCACTTTCAGGATCAAAGAGCACTAATTGTTTCAAGGTCTGTCCAAAAAGGAGGCGACCATCCCTCAACTGCACCAAGGGGTTTACATCGGCAAGGCTAAGAAAGGGTCTAAATTGGTCAAACTCGGCCACGGTGCCATCAGAAAGGTTGATTTTGATCAATGTTTCACCAACGGTGTACAGCTGATTACCATATTCGGCAAGCACAAAATATTTTGAATCGTATAACGGTTGTCCAAGATATTCATAATTCTTGTTGAACTTGAATTCGGATTCCGTACCGTCCTCTTGCCAGACGAACAATTTTCTTTGGCTTTCGCATTTTGCCATAATCGTATTGTTGGGCAACTGCACCATTCCACGCATGGTGTTGCCCCATCCTGGTTTGTCCGAAACGAACAAGTAATCGAACAACTGCTTCTTTTCACTGATCTTTGCGATTCCGCCATCAGTGCCCATCCAAAGCAGCCCGGTACCATCCAAAAACAGCGAGGTGATTTTCTTAAAATCCATTTTGGACTTCAGCTCGGCGGTAAGGTCAGAAAAAGTCCCATCCCCCACTTTAAAGAGGCTATCCGTGCCAGCAAACCAAAAGTTCCCTTGTTTGTCTTGCACTGCATGGTAGATATTGTGTGGAACATCCAAAAATCGTTCAAATTTTTTGGTTTTTTTATCAAAAATATCCACGCCTCCCGTACTCTTGGGAAAGATAAAGTGCCGCCCATCACGATCGAAAAACGATTTCAAAAAATAAAGGTCATGTCCGAACCAGTTATAGCTGTCCGGTTTTAGCATTTTTACCAATTGGCCTTCCCGGTCGTATTTTGACAACCCTTGCACAATGTTTCCCCACCATAAATTTTTGGCGTTGTCCGATGTTAAGGAGGTGAACCAACTCACCCCCCTTTTAACTTTCGCCATGGTCTCAAAACCCTTGTTGTGAACATACTTTTGCAAGTATTGATGGGCACCATTTTTGTGCATCTTATCAATATCATCCGCAATGACCCAAAACTCTCCGTTGCCGTCTTGATGAAACGCTACTACATCGCCCTTGATTCCGGCCTTTTCCCCAAAAGTGTCCACCCCATCATTTTTGATGTTCAAACGGTACATTTTTTTGTTGCCCACAAACCAAAGGGAATCGGCACTTTTAAAGTACATGGTGCCTTCAATGCTTTCTTCTGGTATAAAGCGGGGATTGTCAGGATTGCTATCGTACCTAACAAACTCATAACCATCGTACCGTACAATGCCTTGAGATGTACCCAACCACATAAAACCGTTGGCATCCTGGGTTATGCTTGTGATTTCTCGCGTGGGCAAGCCTTGGTCATGCGTCAGCACCTCTATTTGCGGCTCTACCTGTGCCACGGCCCAATAGCTGAGAAAGAGGCCCAACAGGGAGATTCCTACTTGTTTTCCAGCTATTTTCCTTAGTAGGTACACGGTCGGGCTATAAGGTTGATTTACACGAATATACAAAAGAGAAAACAAAATAGGGCCAACGCTGGACGTTGCTTCATTTGGTCTTTTTTATATCCCAAATATCACATGAAGATGTGGTTGCCATGACCTGGGACATACGTTATTTTTGGTCTGTTCCCTCATACAAAAGCAATGAGATAACCATAAAATCGATTACATGAAAACTCTACGTACAACCGTTCTATCAGCAATCACTATTTTCTTTTCGGTCACCATGGCCCAGGCACAGGGGGAAGTAATCCTGGATTTTCCAAATGCCAATGCTGCTCTACAAATGGCTCAACACTACGTTCAGGGCTGGAAGGATATGGACTTGTCCAAACTCCAAAAGAACCTTGCACCCAAGGCGATGGTCTATGGTCTGGGCGCTGGCAATGATTCGTTAAACGTTGCACAGCATAAACAGTTTCTAAAAGAAAGTATGCAAACCTACACTTACAAGATTACCGATGAGCTCTATCTACCTTTGAAGGTGACCAATAACTGGAACGAAGGGGAGTGGGTGTTATGCTGGGGAATAAATACCGTTACGAACAAGAAAACAGGGAAAGAGAGCAGGGTGCGCTACCACACGGCCGTACTTACCGAAAACGGAAAGGAGATTATAGGGGTGTATTACTTCTATGATACCGGGGATGTTATGAGAAGCCAAGGATTTAGTATTACGCCCCCAGAAGGGTGGTGAGTAGGGTATTGATAGCGGTTCCTATGGTAACCACCAAACTGAAGAACGTACATGAGAACCTTACCACCGGTCGTTGGGATCTTTTTTTTGATCTTATCTTGTAATTCTTTTCCTGAACAAAAAGCGGAGCAAGTAAAAGTCGTGAGACAAATGGCCGAATTTGAGAACATCGATGCCATAAGGATCATCTGGCCCACCTACGACCATAAAGAAGGGGAATCCGTGGAAAAAGTAACCTTGTCTATCATTGATGCCCTTGTAAAGGATACCAAGATCGTGGTCAGTTGTGCCGATGAAGCTATCAAAGATAACGCAAAAACCATCCTCGCCAAACCGTATCCCGAATTGACCAACCTCTATTTTGAGGTGGTTCCATCCGTTGAAATTTGGGTAAGGGACATGGGGCCCACTTTTGTGGAAACCGAAAACGGGGGTCATGCCATAGCGGACTTTAATTTTAATTCCTGGGGGTATGCCGATACCCTAGATGCCGCCACAAAAATTGAGGAGCAATATGACGAGCGGGTGGCCCAACTGTTGGGTTTGCCTGTTATCCCTAGCCCTATGATCAGTGAAGGGGGCAACAGGGAAGTGAATGGTAAGGGAACACTCTTGGTTACCGAAACAGTGGAACAGGGACGAAACCCAAACATGTCCAAAGCAGAAATGGAAGCAGAATATAAAAGGCTGTTGGGTATCAAAAAGGTTATTTGGCTAAAAGAGGGCGTAGTCGAAGACCAGCATACTTTTCTGGGTCCCCTCACCACCGCAGAGGGTATGCCAGCCTACCCGGTATGGACTACCAACGGTCACGTCGATGAATACGCTCGCTTCGCCAATGACTCGACCATCTTGTTGGCGCAAGTAGATTCCACCGATTTTGCGGACCCCATCGCCCGGGAAAACCACCGTCGTTTAGAGGAAAATTACCGTATTATAACCAATAGCACTGATCAGGAGGATAAACCGTTCACCATTATCCGGATGCCCACACCTATCGCCGTACTGGACACGATAGGGCCGGGAGATTATGCCTATGACGGTATAGCAGAGCTCGACTACCGAAATGGCCACCGGTTCCTCGTTGGAGAGGAAGTAACAACGGTTGTTGCCGCCAGCTACCTAAATTTCATCATCACCAATACCGTAATTGTAGGCCAAAAGTACTGGCGTGCCGGGATGCCGCAAGAAGCTATGGATCGGGATGTCCGGGCAAAGGCTACGCTGGAATCAGTTTTCCCCGAAAGGAAGGTAGTCATGCTGGATGCCCTTGCCGTGAATTTGGGCGGTGGGGGATTGCATTGCATTACAATGCACCAGCCAAAAATTATACCAGAATGATACCGGAAGGTGTGTTGATCAGACCTACTAAGAGGA
>JBCBSN010000288.1:0-5171 GCA_039819225.1 Bacteroidota bacterium
CATTGGGAAGCAACTATACTTCCCAATGTTATATACCTTACCAACTTGGGACGGTACTGCGCAAAGATTTCTTCCTTAAGACGAACCACATTTTTCTTTAATAGTCGGTTAAGGACAGGAAGGGCATTTTTTCTGTCTATGATAGCAGCTACTTCGCTTACCTTTAATGTAGATTGGTGTTGTAAGGCCTCATACACAAGGAACTCATCGTCCTTAAGTTCGCTTTCGGTAATTCCTACCTCTTCGTTTTTGAGCACCAAGGTCTCGCTTTCCAACAAAAATGCACTGGGAAGGGCCGTTCTAAAAACTTCTCCCAAAGTACACATGTAGTAATCGGCAATCCATTTCCAGTGGGCAAGCTGAACAGGGCCTACTAGTGGATATTCATCCAATACATCGTGGATCTCCTTGGCTTCATAAACCTCCGGGGGCGTCATATGGATCTCATGGACCAGGGCAGTGTATATCTTGGATTTTCCAAAAGGTACGGCCACACGCATCCCGGCACTTAGCACTTTGGCTATATCAGGTGAAACGGTATAAGTAAATAGATTAGGTAAGGGTATGGGCAAAATTACATTGATGAAGTGCTGCATGGGCCAATATACTTATCCCCCTATCCGTATCCAGGTCTGGGTGCGGTACAGAAAAGCCAAATATCCGCGAACCTTTAGTTGATCCGGGTCATCTGGGTTTAACCAAATCTTACACCTAAAAGTCATCGCTTGTTCAGGGTCAAAAAGCGTTTTTCCCTTCCATTCCCCATTCTTGTTCTCCTCCAGGCCTTCTATAATTTTCATTCCTACTATAGGTTTATCCTTCCGGTCGCCCTCACATTTGGCACAAAGGGCATCCTCCCTGCCCTTCTCCAAAATCTTGACGATTTTTCCATGCATCCGCCCATCTTCCTTATATACATTTATAATGGCCTTGGGTTTACCCGTCCTATCGTCAATGGTTTTCCAATGTCCAAAAACACTTTGGGAACTTATGAGTTGCGAAATCATAAAGCATACCACAATGGCCAACAATCTTCTAATCTTCATGCTTTTTATAGTTTTTTCGAAGTGAATTCAACGAGGCGTTCAGTTCAAAACCCAGCAGCAATATATTGGAATTTAACCATATATATACCATTAGTATCAACAAACCTCCTAAAGCCCCATACAACTCATTGTAGCGGGCAAACTTCTCTACATAGACCCCGAACAAATATGAAGTAAGCACAAACAACAAGGTGGTCATTAGGGCCCCAGCTGAAAAAAAACGGGCGTTCTTTCCTTCCCGGGTCCCAAAATAATACAAGGTAGCCACGGTTAAATAGGACAATAAAACAAAGAACAAAAATTTGGCTATCTGCACCCCCATGATCTCGCCCTCATCCAAAACATAGCCCCCTTGCCTAGCTGCAAATTCGCTGAGGTAGCCCAAAATATAGACCTCGAAATACAGGAAGGCCACAAAACCTACGATAATCAGAATGGAAAGTACCAGACCTACCCATAGGGCATAGGCATATTGCCTAATAAAATTTCGGGTAAGTTTCACGTGATACGAATTTTCAAATCCCCCAAAAATGGAGTTTACCCCATTCGCCATCAAAAAAATCGAAATCAAAAACGCCGATGATAACAGCCCTCCTCTTTTTTGGTCCTTTATCTGTTGGTAAATATCACCAAAATATTCCCCCGTGGCACTGGGCAAAAAAGACTCCAAAAAAGAAAGGAATTCCGCATCAAAGTCGGCATTGCCCAGGCTGAGATAAGAAACCAAAAACGGCACTAAGGTTACCATAAAGATCAATAGTGGAAAAAGGGCCATAAACAGACTAAAGGCAATTGCACTGGCCCGGGTGGAGACGGCCCCCTGAAAAATGCCCAAGATATACATCTCGGTAAGATCATAGAGCGAAAGTCCTTCAAAGGCTGGGAGCTTAATGCGCTTTAAGAAAGCCGCCAGGGTATTGATGACAGGGATTTTTTTTATTCTCTCCTCAATTTCCGCCGACATCTATACCGCCTTTAAGCTTAAATCCATATTGTGGACAGAATGGGTCAAGGCCCCGGAGGAAATATAGTCTACCCCACATTCGGCATACTTGCGAATGGTCTCACCGGTAATGCCCCCCGAGGATTCGGTTAAACAACGGTTCCCTATCACAGCCACTGCCTCGCGGGTATCAGCGTAGTTAAAATTATCAAGAAGAATACGATAAACCCCTTCGGATTTCAAAATTTCCCGAACCTCCCCAAGATTCCTTGCCTCGACTATGATTTTAAGATTTCTATGGTTATCCTCCAGATAAGACTGCGTCTTTTGGATAGCTTTGGAGATACCCCCGGCAAAATCGATATGGTTATCCTTGAGCATGATCATATCGTAAAGCGCAAACCTATGATTTTCCCCCCCGCCTATTTTTACCGCCCATTTCTCAAGGGCCCGTATCCCGGGAGTGGTTTTTCTTGTATCCAGAATCTTAGTTCCCGTGCCCTCCAATAGGGCCACATAGGATTTGGTCTTTGTGGCTATTGCGCCCATACGTTGCATAGCGTTAAGTACCAATCGCTCCGCTTTTAAAATACTTTGGGAGTTCCCGCTCACATAAAAGGCAATATCGCCATGTTTTACAGGAGTACCATCAGTTAACAAGATTTCCATGTTCAGGTCGGCATCTACATATTCAAACACCTTTTTCGCGAAATCCACTCCGGCGAGTATCCCTTGATCCTTGACCAAAAGCTTGGCCTTACCCACGGCTTCTTTTGGAATACAAGCCAAGGAACTGTGGTCGCCTTCACCTACATCCTCGCGGATGGCATTGGTTATAATAAGATCCAATTCTTTTTGAAACTGTGCCGGTGAAATCATGGAAATGTTGTTATAATTTGCAAAATTAACGAAATGTTTTATGTTGATGTGCCTTTCTTTTTGTTTCGCTGGTTTTGGAAAGCTATCGCATCATTTTTGCCTTTGCGACCATCCCGTTACCTTTGCCCCATGAATATTGTGCTTATAGCCATCGGAAAAACGGATAACCACGCGCTACAGGAACTCATAGACAGCTATGCCGGAAGATTACGGCACTATGTAAATTTTGAACTGGAGATTATTCCCGATATCAAAAACAACAAACATTTTTCCAAAACCCGGCAAAAGAAAATAGAGGGCGAGAACCTTCTTAAAAAATTACGCCCTACCGATATGTTGGTGCTTTTTGACGAACATGGGAAACACTATACCTCTCCCGAATTTGCGAGCTATCTTCAGGGAAAAATGAATTCCGGGATAAAACGGCTAGCTCTTGCTATTGGAGGGCCTTACGGATTTAGCCCTGAAGTGTTTGCAAGGGCGCAGGGCAAAATAAGTCTGTCCAAAATGACATTTTCCCATCAAATGGTTCGTCTGTTCGTTGTGGAACAAATCTATCGCGGGTTTAGCATTTTGCGGAATGAGCCGTATCATCACCGATGAATACTGTTATCCTAATACGTCCTACAAACCATTTTCCGACAAAGAGCCTAAACCCCATATTTATCTGGGTTAGCTATCGGCGGACTCCAGGCGATCTTTCACATATTCGATCTTGGTCTTTCCATGGGGCTTGGGTTTACCCTTTTCATCAAGGTTTACCATAATAATGTTATCCACGGTAACGATGGTCTCACGGGTCATCTTGTTGCGCACCTCACACATTAAGCTCAGGGACGATTCCCCAAACTTTACCACGGCAATACCAATTTCCACGATATCACCCTTTTGGGCGGAACTCATGAAATTGATTTCTGACATATATTTGGTGACTACACGCTTATTTTCCAATTGTATGATACTATATAATACGGCCTCCTCGTCTATCCATGCCAGTACGCTACCCCCAAACAAGGTTTCGTTGGCGTTTAGATCTCCGGGTTTTACCCATTTTCTCGTATGAAATCTCATGATAATTCAATTTTATAACGACAAAATTAAGGAAGAATCCGACTAGCGTGTTGGATTACGCATGACATTGATTCGATTTTTGAAATTCTCGATAATGGAGGGCTACCATTGTAGAATAACCATAAAAGGTAAAGGGGAAATAGCTATCTCCTAAAAGTATGAAAGGGTTGGGAAGGTTATCCCTAAAGTGGCCTAAAGTACCGGAAACCTTGGGATCTGTTTGAGATTTTATTTAGAAAAGAGGATAAATCCATAAAAAATGTTAAGCTTGGAATAAACTTTTCTTAATTGACCACCATGTAGCCTTTTAAAGGGATACTTTTACTCCTTCCTAAACCGATTATCCAATGACAACGTTGATCAAATTCTTATTGGCGCTCTTATTAACCTTTTTTTCGTTAAAGGGATTTGCCACCGAGCAAAAAGATCGTGGTACGAAAAAAGAGATTCCAAATGCTTTGGAAGAACATTCCAAAGATACGTTGGATACCGAAACCACCATACTTATTGATACTGCTCTTGAAACCCCCGTTTTGAAGACCTACCACTACCAAAATCCCATTGCATTGGATGTATTCTCCCCTTATAGGAAAAATGGTTTGACTACGGATAAGCCAAAGGCAATAGAATCCAAATAAAATCAGTTATTATTGGTATTGAATCAAAAATAAAGTAGGGTTGTTCGTATTCTATAGCCCATTTATCCTTTGCATTTCGTTCATGGATTTCCCTAACGGTCAACTACGATAAGGGGTAATTCTTCTTCAAGTACTCCTATAGTCAATTGGATGAATGGCGGTTGGTTTACATTCCGGAATCCATTCCTGGTTTATGCAGCTTTTATTTGGGAGTATTGATGTACAGGGGATGTTTTTGGGCATTGCTATATTTCTTAAATTTGATGTAGAAGTGGTTCGCACTTTTTGGATTGGCCGCAACCTGCCCAGTGTATGGGAGGGTAGCCCAGAATAGGCAACGCTAAAAGGACCTCAGTAACATAGGGAATACTGATTTTTTGCCCAAGAGGGTATGACCCGGAAGTTTAAACAAGGGCTTTCTAAACCAGAATGGTATTACGCATATTCCAATGGCTTCTTGAGCTATGATAAACAATGCATTAATTCGACATATCCAAAAAAACGTGCAACTATCTCAATCAGAGTTGGAGCGTATTTGCAGTTACTTTAAGCCTCGAGTTATTAAAAAAAAGGAATTTTTCAAAAATTCCTTTT
>JBCBSN010000289.1:0-5156 GCA_039819225.1 Bacteroidota bacterium
TTCTTCCGCTGGATGTTGGTCAATGTGGTTTTTTTGTTGATAAAGACCACCATAGAGCATAAGGATGGGGAGCTTCATGAATTTTTTGCTCCGGAAACCTTATTTTACTATTTCACCGCCTTTCTTTTCTTTATCATCACTTGGGAGTTAAATGACTGGCTCATAAAAAAGGAGCGGGAAAAAGGAAAACTGAACTTACGAAACAGTCTCAAGATTTTTGGCCAGACCATGGCATTTTTAATTCCCTTTACGGCCCTCGTGTACTATTTGGCCCTGTTCCCGTTTAGGGATTCCCTAGGGATTGTATGTGAAGATCCAGGAGTACAGTTTATGGGCGATTTTCTCCGAGCCAATTTAATAGGGTGTACAGTGGTATTCTTTAACCTTTTCTACTTTTCCATGAAACAGAAGGAGGAAATAGAGGAACAACTCAACAATCTAAAAAGGGAAATGTTGGCCTCTAGATACTCCTCTTTAAAAAGCCAGATAAGCCCTCATTTCCTGTTCAATAGCCTAAATACCCTTACTTCCCTAATGTATGAAGATCGGGATCTGGCGTCTGATTTTGTAACACGATTGGCCTCTTCGTACAGGTATATCCTAGACAATGGGGAGCATGATCTGGTTGCTTTGGAAAAGGAACTGGTCTTTCTGGATTCCTTTATTTTTATGATGAAGGTGCGTCATAGGGAGGCCGTAAAAATTGAGATGAATATTCAGGTGGACCCCTCCATCCATATGATACCCACCTTAGCGCTACAAATGTTGGTGGAAAATGCCCTAAAGCATAATGTATATAGTAAGGAAAGGCCCTTGCAGATTGTTATCTCATCCATAGAAAATGAAGCCTTGGTCGTTAAGAATAACCTGCAAAAGCGAAATTTACCGGAGGAGACCACACAATTGGGGATAAAAAATATCAAAAAGCGATATGCTTTTTACACGAACAAAGCTGTTTTGGTAAGGGAGGAAGAAGATTTTTTCGAGGTGATTATCCCGTTATTGGAAGAAAACATCACAAAAATGAATCTAAAAGCCATTTCGTGATGACTGCGGTAATCATAGAAGATGAGGATTTTGCCTCGAAAAGATTGGGCAACTTGATCGGGGAACTGGCGCCGGAGATTACCATTGCGCAATACTTGGGATCAGTAGCCAGCGGTACTACTTGGTTTTCTGAAAATCCTGCTCCGGATTTGATTTTTTTGGATATTCAATTGAACGACGGTTATGGTTTTGATATTCTAGATGCACTGGAAGAGCACCCTCCGGTAATCTTTACCACGGCGTACAACGAATTTGCCATCAGAGGATTCAAGTACAACGGTTTGGACTATTTACTAAAGCCCATTGTAAAGGAACATCTTCAAAAAGCATTGGAGAAGTTTAAAAAGAACATTACACATAACGGGAATGGATCTTTGGAAAATCTAGAGCATTTAAAGCAGCTTTTTCATAAAGAGTACAAACATCGTTTTATGGTAAAGGCGGGTAACATGTTCAAATCGTTTAACGTGGAGGATATTGCCTATTTTAAATCCCATGAAGGCCTTATCCATCTCTATACCCATCAAGGAAAATCCTATCCCATTGAATACAGCATTGATCAATTGGAACACATTTTAAACCCCATCCAATTTTTCCGTATCAATCGCAAATTTATGGTCTCCGTACAATCCGTATCGGAGATTCATACTTACTTCAATAGCCGTTTATTGTTGAAGTTGTTTCCCAAAGAAGAGGAACAGATTATTGTTTCTAGGGAACGCACCGCTAATTTTAAGCGCTGGTTGGATATGTAAAACTGCCCCGGACCTAGTATAAGGGTTAAAACTTTTGTTAATCCTCAATAAAATCCTTTTAAAAAGAGATATCTTGCCCTTACGAAATCATTATTCATTGTACTATGCAAAAATTGAGATTTATGTTGTTGGTATTGTCCTTGGTGATGGTAGGGAATCTAGCAGCACAAAACAAAAAGGACAAAAAGATCATTAAGGACGCGGCCCAGGCTAAAAAAACCCTTTTAAAGACCAGCCCCGATTTGGAGACTTTTTTTGATGGCTCTGCAGGGTATGTGATTTTTCCCAATGTGGGCAAAGGTGGATTTATCATAGGGGGAGCTTCCGGAAACGGTGCGGTATACCAAAATGGCAAGGTCATTGGAATGGCCGACCTCAAAAAACTAAACGTGGGCTTCCAAGCCGGGGGGCAGTCTATCATTGAAGTTATTTTTTTTGAAACTCCCGGGGATTTGGACCGCTTTAAGGAAGGTAAATTTGCCTTTGCCGCAGAGGCCTCGGCTGTTGCCCTGAAATCCGGGGTGGCGGTAAATGCCAAATACGAAGATGGTGTAGCCGTTTTTGCCCTGCCCAAGGCTGGTTTTATGGCAGATGCCTCCGTAGGCGGACAAAAATTTGGATACAAACCGTTTTAGAGATTGTTTGGAAATATCTAGCAGAACCTAAGATTATGGAAGAACAGCACAGCACGGGACCTGAGCTTAAAGCCCTGCTAAACATGCCTGTTAATTGGCAACACCTTATCTCGGAGACGATTTCTTGCTTTGGATGTACTACGGGAACCCTGCATTTTTTAGAGAAGCAAACGGCATTGCTAAAGTTACAGGCCCAAGTAGGTATCCCGGATTTTTTGATCCCAAAGCTGTCTACGATTCCTATAGGAAAAGGGATGGCAGGTATTGCCGCCCAGCGTCGTGAGCCGGTAGAAATGTGCAACCTGCAAACCGATAGCTCCGGAGTGGCCCGTCCATCGGCCAAGGAAACCAAAGTGGAAGGTTCTATTGTGGTTCCGATGATTTATAAGGAAATTCTATATGGTACCTTGGGTATTGCCAAACCGGTGCCTTATGATTTTACGGAAGAAGAAACCAACGCACTTACGAAGATCGGTGCTGCAATAGGTAAAGTAGTCTCAAATGACCTGCAATGGGGCGAGTAATTCCTCTCCATGAGCTAATCCCGAGGAAAGTTCTAAAGCAAAAAATTGTAGTAAAAAACCCTTGCAGGATTGCAAGGGTTTTTAGTCTATTTCAAAATTTATAATTTTCTGGCATCTAGCACCTAGCACCTATAATATTCGGGTTTAAAGGGTCCTTTCACTTTGACTCCAATGTATTCTGCCTGATCCTGTTTTAGTTCCGTAAGCTCGGCGCCTAAGCGTGAAAGGTGCAGGGCCGCTACTTTTTCATCTAAATGTTTGGGCAGCATGTATACCTCATTTCCATACTTGTCGCCATTGTTCCACAGCTCCATTTGCGCCAAGGTCTGGTTGGTAAAGGAGTTGCTCATTACAAAACTGGGATGCCCTGTGGCACAGCCTAAGTTGACCAATCGCCCCTCGGCCAAAACAATAATATCCTTGCCATCCAGGGTATATTTATCCACCTGAGGTTTGATTTCATCTTTGGTACTTCCATAGTTTTCGTTGAGCCAAGCCATATCGATCTCGTTATCAAAATGCCCAATATTGCAAACGATCGCCTTGTCCTTCATTGATCTAAAATGTTCTGGCCGGATAATGTCTTTGTTTCCTGTGGTAGTAATTACGATATCGGCATTGCCTACCACGGTTTCCAGCTTTTTTACCTCAAAACCGTCCATACAGGCCTGTAAGGCACAAATAGGGTCAATTTCGGTTACTGTAACGATGGATCCCGCACCTTTAAAGGATGCTGCTGTGCCTTTGCCTACATCTCCGTAGCCGCAGACCACCACTTTCTTCCCTGCCAACATAGTATCAGTGGCACGGCGAATGGCATCAACCGCACTTTCCCGACAACCGTACTTATTATCGAATTTGGATTTGGTCACGGAATCGTTCACGTTTATGGCGGGCATCGGTAAAGTCCCGTTCTTCACACGATCGTATAGACGGTGTACCCCTGTGGTAGTTTCCTCGGACAAGCCTTTTATGTTTCCGGTCAATTCCGGAAATTGGTCCAAAACCATATTGGTGAGGTCCCCCCCATCATCCAAGATCATATTCAATGGCTCACGACTTTCCCCAAAGAAAAGAGTCTGTTCTATGCACCAATCAAACTCCTCCTCGTTCATGCCCTTCCATGCATATACCGGAATTCCGGCAGCGGCAATGGCCGCGGCGGCGTGATCTTGGGTGGAGAAAATATTACAGGAACTCCAAGTAACCTCAGCACCCAAAGCTACGAGCGTTTCGATTAAAACAGCGGTCTGTATGGTCATATGGAGGCAACCTGCGATACGGGCTCCTTTTAAGGGCTGCTCGTCCCCGTATTCTTTCCTTAACGACATTAGTCCGGGCATCTCCGCCTCGGCCAATTCAATTTCTTTTCTTCCCCAATCCGCTAGGGTAATATCCTTTACCTTATAAGGTACATAAGGAATCGTTTTTGTGCTCATCTCCGTAATTGTTTATAGTTTAATAGTCAAACGCAAAGAACCGCTCCATATTTTGTTCGCTTAAAAACCCCAACTTCACGATTTCTAGCCCTTTTTTTTTACTTTCGCCAAAGGACGGTACTTACCGCGCTTTCGCGGTTGCAAAGGTACAAATATCCTAAAACAAACCATGCCGCTTTACCGGACACTTCAAGTAGACCCTAGTATCACCGCATATATCTGGAAAATCCAGGAATCCGAGCCCTGGCTATCCGAAGGGATTAAGTTAACCCCATACTGCAAGAATCGTATGACCGGGATGAAATCCGAAATACACCGGAAGGGATTCCTTAGCATACGGCATCTTATGGCCCTTGAGGGCTACGAGGATCAGGATCTTTACTATGATAATGCGGGCAAGCCCCACTTAAAGGACGGTAGGCGAATTTCCATAACCCATTCCAATCATTTTACAGGGATTATTCTCAGCGATTCTAAGCATGTGGGAATCGATATTGAAAAACAACGGGTGAAGATATTACGCATTGCCCACAAGTTTACGCCCATTGAGGAATACAGGACTATAGCAAATACAGATGCCCTCATTCGCAAGCTAACCATTGTCTGGGGAGCTAAGGAATCCATGTACAAGATTTATGAGAAGACCGGACTTAGCTTTTTGCACCATATGGATGTCAGAGATTTTTCATTTGAGGAAAAGTCTACATCGGCAGAGATCCTGTATTATGGCAAACAATCTCATAATGAGATTGTTTG
>JBCBSN010000290.1:0-5140 GCA_039819225.1 Bacteroidota bacterium
ACCGTATTTTTTAGAAAGATAATCATTGACAAAAACAATCCCAAAGCTTTGGACTAGGTCACCAAGTTTTCCTTAACTTTCCTGAATATAGCACAAACCCTACCCATGAATTCCGCTCTGAATAAAGAAAAGCTTATTGAATTGGCCCATTATAAAATGCCATTTGGGAAACACAAGGGCACTTACCTTGTAGATTTACCGGAGCCCTATTTGGTTTGGTTTAAAAGACAGGGTTTCCCAAAGGGAAAGTTGGGCACTATGTTGGAAGCCATGTTGGAAATCAAGACCAACGACCTAACACCCTTAATTCGTAAGATTCAAAAAGATTTTCCCGGCGATTCCCCTTAATTTCCCTTGGCAATTTGTAACTTTACATCCCGTAATAACGATTGGATCATGGCGGATACCAAATACATTTTTGTTACGGGAGGGGTTACTTCATCACTTGGAAAGGGAATCATAGCGGCCTCCTTGGCCAAATTGCTCCAGGCCCGTGGCTACAAGACTACCATACAGAAATTAGATCCATACATCAACGTTGATCCAGGGACCTTAAACCCCTATGAACATGGGGAATGTTATGTTACAGATGATGGTGCGGAGACCGATTTGGATCTGGGACATTATGAGCGATTCTTAAACGTACGCACCTCGCAGGCCAATAATGTCACTACCGGAAGGATTTATCAAAGCGTTATTGAGAAAGAACGCCGTGGCGAGTTCTTGGGCAAAACGGTCCAAGTAGTGCCCCATATAACCAATGAGATCAAGGAAAGGATTCAAATTTTGGGCAATAGCGGTGAGTATGATATCGTGATAACCGAAATTGGAGGAACTGTGGGCGATATAGAATCCCTACCTTATATCGAGGCTGTTCGGCAATTGTTATGGGAATTGGGGGATACCAATGGTATTGTGGTACACCTAACCTTGGTTCCCTATCTTTCCGCAGCCGGGGAATTAAAGACCAAGCCCACTCAGCACTCCGTAAAAACCCTTATGGAAAGTGGGATAAAAGCGGATATCCTGGTCTGTAGGACGGAGCATGAGATTTCCGATGAGATCAAGGATAAATTGGCCTTGTTCTGCAATGTGAAACGCGAGGCTGTAATCCAATCCATTGATGCCTCTACCATTTATGATGTTCCTATTTTGATGCACCAGGAAGGTCTGGATTCCGTTACATTGAACAAGTTGTCACTACCGGACAATACCAACCCGGACCTAACGCAGTGGCGAGAGTTCCTGGATCGCCATAAAAACCCCAAAAATGAGGTCACCATTGGCCTTATCGGCAAATATGTAGAGCTCCAGGACTCCTATAAATCCATTTTGGAATCGTTTATCCACGCGGGGGCGGCCAATGAGGTACGGGTAAATGTACGGTCCGTACATTCCGAATACTTGGATGAAAAGAAACTACAGGGACTCCATGGCATTCTTGTGGCACCAGGTTTTGGGGAGCGGGGCATAGAAGGAAAGATTACGGCCGTGCAGTACGCCCGGGAAAATGGAATTCCCTTTCTGGGCATCTGTCTGGGAATGCAAATGGCCGTCATAGAATATGCCCGTAATGTATTGGGCCTTGAAAATGCCAATTCGACCGAAATGAACGAATATACTCCACATCCGGTCATTAATCTTATGGAAGAGCAGAAGAGCATTGTAAATAAAGGAGGCACCATGCGTTTAGGGGCCTGGGATTGTGAGCTGTTCGCCGAGAGTTTGGCATTACAAGTGTACGATGGGGCATACGAAATCTCCGAGCGGCATAGGCATCGCTATGAATTCAATAACGAATATAGGGAACAACTGGAGACGGGCGGACTTTTTGCATCTGGAATAAATACGGAAACAGGACTTGTGGAAATTGTTGAGCTTCCGGAGCATCCCTGGTTTATCGGGGTACAATATCATCCCGAATATAGGAGTACCGTGGCCAACCCCCATCCACTCTTTGTTAACTTTGTCAGGGCGGCTTTGACCCATAAAAAAAGACAAACCAATGCCAGTTTGGCATAAACTCCAAAAATGGACATATATTTGCTGGTTCCTAAAAACGTTTTGTAAATAGACCCGTCAGGTTTTTAAAAACCTGACGGGTCTTTGAACCCACCACATTAGATGGAAGAAAAGAAAATAGATATCAACTCTATAATTGGCTTCATCCTCATTTTTGGTATCCTCATCTTTATGTTTTACCAAAATAGGCCCACCCCGGAAGAATTGGAGGCGCAAAAGACAAAACAAGAACAGGTGGAGGCCGCTGAAGAAGAAAAGCAGGCGGTCTTGGAAAATGTGCCCCAATCTACCCAGGTAGATTTGCAGGACTCCGTTGCCGTTGCCGGTTACAAAACCGCATTGGGCGCCTTTGGGTATAATCCTCCCAAAGAAGGCACTACCAAATTGGAAAATAGCTTGGTTTCCCTGGAAGTGAACAACAAAGGCGGAGAGATTGCAGAGGCCTACATGAAACAGTTTCGCACTTTTGATTCCGTTCCGGTGTACCTAGTAAAGGATGGCAATGCTTCATTTGGACTTACCTTCTCCACTTCGGACAATAGGGTCTTGAATACACGGGACCTTTACTTTGAACCTTCACTATCCAAAAGTGGGGAAACCTCCGTGCTTTCCATGAAGGCCAAAATTTCGGAGAATGCGTTTTTGGAATATCGATATGACATGGAACCGGACGATTATCTTATAGGTTTCACCATACGTTCCCAAGGTCTCAATGGGGTAATCAATGGCAACCAACCCATACAAATACAATGGCAACTAAAAGGGATACGCCACTCCAAGAGTATTAAGTATGAAAACCGCTATACAAGATTGACCTATAGTCATGAGGATGGAAAAATCAGTAAGCTATCCGAAACAAGTGATGATGAGGAATCCGAGGAGGATGTAAAATGGTTGTCCTATAGACAGCATTTCTTCAGTTCGATCCTTGCCACAAAAAAAGACTTTAAAAGTGCCGAACTGTCCTCCAAGAATTTAGTGGAGGAAGAAGATCCGGAGGCAGGGTTTACCAAGTTTTATACTTCTAAAGTTCCCTTGGAACTTTCCGGGGGGGAATTGTCCCAGGAAATGGATTGGTACTATGGGCCTACGGATGTCGCCGTATTGGATAATTATGAGGAGTACAATCTGGCTGACTCCATACCTTTCGGTTGGGGAATATTCGGCTGGATCAACCGGTATGTCTTTACACCTTTTTATGCTTTTCTCAGCTCTTTTCTACCCTATGGTATCGCTATTGTAATTATGACAATTTTAGTGCGTTTGGCCATGTCGCCCGTAACCTATAAGTCCTATCTTTCCCAGGCCAAAATGAAGGTCTTAAAGCCGGAGATCACGGAGTTGGGGGAGAAGTACAAGGACAATGCCATGAAGAAGCAGCAGGAAACCATGAAATTGTATAATAAGGCCGGTGTTAGCCCTATGAGCGGTTGTGTTCCCGCACTTTTGCAGATGCCCATTTTCTATGCGCTTTTTATGTTTTTCCCTACCTCTTTTGCGTTGCGGCAAAAATCGTTTTTATGGGCGGATGACCTTTCGGCCTATGATTCTATTTTTGAATGGTCTACCAATATTCCCTTGGTTTCCGAATTTTATGGGAACCACGTAAGCCTTTTTCCTATTTTGGCCTCCATAGCCATTTTCTTTTATATGATGATGACCACTGGGCAGAACATGCCGCAGCAGCCGGGGATGCCCAATATGAAGTTCATCATGTACCTCATGCCTTTTATGATGTTGATTTTCTTTAACCGTTATGCCAGTGGTCTGAGCCTGTATTATTTTGTGTCCAATTTGATTACCATAGGCATCATGTTGGTTATTAAGCGCTTTATCCTGGATGAGGACAAGATTCATGCTCAGATACAGGAAAACAAAAAGAAACCGAAAAAGGAAAACAAGTTCCAACGCAAGATGCGGGAAATGATGGAACAGGCAGAACAACAAAAGAAGGTTGGCAAGCGGTAGTGCCCTTCCTTACGCTTGTTAAAGAAGGATTTCGACAAGATTTGATTACCTCCCTTTTGCGTCTTGCATAGAAAATTAAGGTTTTTGCACCGGCCCAATGGAAAGAATTAAAAAGCCTCGATGAAAAATCGAGGCTCCTTGGTTTAGTCTGGTAAGATTTGGGACTATAAAGATGACTTTTTACCTGCATAAAAAAAAAATAGAGTTGTCAAGTGTTTGATTTTGTATGCTAAAGTATTTGAAAGTGATGTCTTGATTTTATAGGACTGTTTTGGCCCCTCTCGAAACCTACTTTTAGAGCGAAAAATAAAAGTAAAAGGCCTTTGCGAAATTTTCGCAAAGGCCTTTTGAACAACCAACCAAACCAATAATCAAAACCAAATTTATTTAGTTCTCACCGACCCATTATTTTAATGTAGGGCATCTATTACCTCCTGCGGAAGGAGTACCTTATCTATGACATGTACGATTCCGTTGCTGGCCATCTGATCAGGAAGGGCAACATGGGCATCCACATGGGTCTTGTCCCTTAGAGCAATGTTACCCCCTTGTACAATGGCTATAACGTCCTCGCCCTGTTCCGTGTGAAACACGTCATGGTCCTTGATCGTTGCCGATTCCACTGCGGCACCTTCGACCACATGATATGCCAATATGGCGGCCAACAGGTTCTTTTCGGCTTGGGTGTCAAAATCATCAATACCATGAAGGCCCAAATCTTCCAGCAGGTCGGTAAAGGCCTTGTTCGTAGGGGCGAATACCGTAAACGGCCCTTCTCCGCTCAACACACCTACCAATCCTGCATCGGCTTGGATAAGGGCGTTCACCAATAATTCCAGATCGGGGACAGACTGCGCCAGCTCTACGATATTAGGGGTAGCTGGAAAGAGTATATCCAATACCTCTTGGGGCAACAGTACCTTGTTGATAATATGTACTACCCCATTGCTCGCTGCTACATCGGCACCGATTACCTTGGCGTCCGTATCCGTGGCATCTTGGATATAGACGCTGCCATTCTTTCTTATGGTTACGTCTTCTCCCTGTTCGGTTGCTATAGTTTGTCCGTTCATTAATCCGTCGGAGAAGGCCGCGGTACCTTTGACCACATGATAGGCGAGTACTTTAACCAAAAGGTCTTTTTCAGCAT
>JBCBSN010000291.1:0-5135 GCA_039819225.1 Bacteroidota bacterium
ATAGTAAAAGAGTACTATCGGGAGAACAAAGTAATCGGAGCGGTTTGTCATGGCCCTGCTGCTTTGGTCAATGTAACATTGGATGACGGACATCAACTTTTGGAACAAAAAAACGTAAGTGGTTTTACCAATAAGGAAGAGCTGCTCTTAATAGCAGAGGCAAAATCGATATTTCCCTTTCTGTTGCAGGATAAGATGGTGGAACAAGGGGCCAATTTCAAGGAAGGCCCCATGTATTTAGAGAAAGTAAGTCATGATGAAAACCTTATCACAGGTCAAAATCCTTGGTCAACTTGGCGGTTGGCCGAAAGTATGGTCTCACAATTGGGATACAGGCCAAAACCCAGAAAAATAACCGATGAAGAAAATGCAGTACGAATCCTATCGATTTATCGAACAGCGGGCAAAGAAAATGCAAAGGAAATGATCGAGACCATGTTGGTGAAAGAAAAGAGACCCGTTAATAGGGTATTAATTGCAAAGCATAGTATTATAGCAGTGATGAAAGGTGAAGTAGGACAGTTTTTTAATCTTATTCGATTGGTGTCTTTTGCAAAGCAATGCGAATCTAAAAACGCAAATATTTAGTTACATTCGAAAAAAACCTTCTTGAATTTATCAGATGTACTTCTTATAATCCTAAGCGGTGCAGGGCTATTACATGGTCTTGCATTTGCGCTATATCTATGTTTTTTCAAAAAAAAGAAAACGATAAGCAATTATTTTTTGGCATTGATTTTAATTTTCATGGCGTTCAGAATTGGGAAGTCCGTGATGCTGAATTTTAGCAATGATTTAGAGCCAATTTTCATTTTTGCCGGTTTGGCCTTTCTACTTTTAATAGGCCCATTATTGCGATGGTATGTAGCCGGAATGACACAGGCTGATTTTAAATTGCCCCGACTGTTTTTTTTGGAAATAGTACCGTTTGCGTTGCTGTTTCTATCGAGTTTTTTTATTGACAAAAATTGGTTTGAAGCCAACAATAAACAAGCTGTCATTGTTTTTGCGAGCGTTCTTATTTTTATTTATGTACATTTTGCCTTTCATATTTTCATGGCGTATCGATTGCTAAGAAAAGTAAAGAAAGACCATCCCCAAGCATTACGCACAAAATCGCAGAAAGCGATAATCTCGTGGTTACAACTACTGATTATAGGTTTTGCGGTCATATGGGTATCTTATTTTTTGAATATCATTGAAGATACCGTTCCGTACATAGTGGGGCCATTGATGTATTCCGTTGTCGTTTATTATTTGAGCCTTAAGGCCTATCAACTTAAAGCGACCGATATGGAGGGGCATGTGTTCAAAAAGAATGATGACCTCCAATTGTTTACCCAAATATCAAAACTGATCGTAGACCACAAATTGTATTTAGAACCCAATGTATCTCTTTCCAGGATAAGCAAACTGATCAACAAGAGCACTCAAAAAACTTCTGAGGTGATCAATCAATATTCAAAACAGCACTTTAATGACTTTATCAATCATTATAGGATCAAGGAAGCCAAAAAAATGCTTTCAAGCGGCAATATGTATACGATATCCACCATTGCTTATGATGCCGGCTTTAGTAGCTTATCGTCATTTAATAGTGCTTTTAAAAAGTTTGAAGGCACCACTCCATCTTCATATAGAAGGCATAATAGTGTTTAGCACCTGTGGAGCAGGAATACGGCCGTTATGTAAAATGAAAACATGCTGGTTCATTAAACCAATTACTAGCTAAGGCAGCCGCACAGGTCTCGCCGTCAATTTGAAAAGTCCACCCGACCTTCCAAATGGCCAAATGTTCTATAATGTTCTGCATTATGCCTGCCCTGAACGTAACCGAAGGGTAACTTGAGCTTTGGTCAAAAGCGAAAGTTCTCGCCACCACGCCGACTCGCCTAAATTTTTAAAGAATCTCATCCTTTAAAAATTGTAGCGTCTGAAAAATTTCTTCTAAAAATCTTCTTCGAAAAGGGTAATGAAATCGAGCTTTGCGAGATTCACGAGCTCCAATAACAAACCGTAAAGGATTTGCGAGTAAACACTTATTATGCGACCCTAGTCCGCCCTGAGCGCAGTCGAAGGGGCAGGAGGGAAGCGTAATGTTTGTGGAACGGATTTTTTATACTAAATTTTGATTAGGACTATTCCATAAAGTATATATTTTTAAACCGCTCTTAACCAATTTTCCTCAAGGAATAGTTTGAGTTTTTTTCTCGCTTTTGAAATCAACAGCCAACAATAAGCCCTATTGATGTCCATGTTGTCACAAATCTGGTTGGTATTTAACCCTTCTATTTTAAGCTTAATAGCAATTGCGTCCTTTTCGGTTAAAGACTCAAAACCCTCTTCCAATATCTGGACCAAATCATTTAAAATGATAAAAGTTTCGGGATTGGAGCTATCCAACTTAAATGGATGAGACTTTATGGTAATATAGTCATTGAAGTTTTCAGGTCTGATGGTCCTTTCTTTCGTTAACGATTTTTTAGTGTGAATACTCCGATAGTAATCCATTATTTTATGCCTGAGTATGCCAACCAGCCAAGTACGCTCCGTTGAGTTTCCCTTATAATATGGTGCTGACTTTAATGCTGAAAGAAAAGTTTCCTGTACCAGGTCCTCCACTAGGTGAAAGGGTACCATTTTAAGGGCATAGCCCTTTAGGAAATCGGAATAGTTGAACATCCAATGTTCCGGCCTAAGCCGTCTTTTTTCATGATTCCTTGATTTCAAATGTTATGGTCTATATTTTGTTTATGAATGCCGTAATGAGTTTTGTGGCTTCATCTGAATGGAGTTCCAATAGAAAGTGGCTTCCATCTATCAAATGGGTCTCTACATTTTTAAGATCTTTTGAGAAGGCCTTTGCACCCTCCACGCTGAAGAACTTGTCATGAATTCCCCAGATAATTAGAGTAGGGGGCTGGTTGTCCCGCAAATATTTCTGCCAAGCCGAGTACCTATCGAAGTTGCTACCATAGTTGTTCAAAAAGGTAATCTGTATCTCATTGATGCCTTCCCTTCTCAAAAGGGCCTCATCCGTCAAATAAGATATAGGGTCCACCTGGGATGGGTCTTTAACCCCACCAAGGTACATGGCCTTTATGTCTTCCAACGACATCCACCAGTTCTGCAGTTCCAGGACGCCTATAGTATCTTTGGCGTCCAATAGCGCACTGTATTTTTGTGCCCATTCTCCGCTGAGACCCTCGAAATATGCATTGGCATTCTGTACGATAAAGCCCTTTATTTTTTCGGGGCGTCGATGTGCCATTCTAAAACCGATTGGACCGCCATAGTCCTGCATCATGATATAGTAGGAGTCAATGTTAAGGGTGTCCACAAACGCATCCATCAACATGGACACATTGTGAAAGGTGTATTCATATTCATTTATTGAGGGGGCATCACTGAAACCAAACCCCGGATAGTCCGGTGCGACCACATGAAAATCTTTGGCCAACTTTTTCATCACATCCCTGTACATGTGCGAAGAGCTTGGAAAACCATGTAGCATCAGTATGGTCTCTTTACTTGGGTCGCCTGTTTCCCTGTAGAAAATGGAAAGACCATTGATCACTATTTTGCGATGGGCGGTCTCTAAATATGTCGTGCTATGGGAAATGCCCTTATCTGATCTCTCAGTGCTTTGCTGTCCAAATGCCAACTGAGCCAGGATGACGAAAAGGAATCCAAGAATTGTATTTTTCATTGTTTTCATTTTTTGTTTTATAATGAATTTTAAAGCAGGTGGAATTGAACAGATCTGGAATTGAACCTTGCTGGTCAAATGTCCTGCAAGGTTCTGTTTATTGTCTATAATCAGCTTTGGATATTGTTCAAATCATATCCATTGTTGAACTTCACGTTCTTGGTGAACTGTTCCGTCCAGGCCTCTTTTATAACATTGCCGTTCCAGTCGGCCGGAGCGTACTTTCGAAAAGTGGTCAGATAGACATCGCCGAATTTCTCATATTTGAGCTTCATAAGACTTGGATCCGTTATCCCAAAGCCTTTTGCGGTGTAAAGAAACTGGTCGATTCTATATGTGTCAGGATTGATGTAAAGGATATATTTGTCATCGGATTCCCCAACGTTTTCCCCAAAGGTCATTTCCACAATCTTATAGGAGGTTCCATTTACCTTTCTATCGGCCAATTGTTTATGGTTTACTCCGGGATCCAAAAGCTTGAACATCATGGCGAACCAGTAGTAATTGGTCTTTCTAAGCGCATGGCCGATATAGGCTGGCTGTTGTTCATTGATAATGTTACCGTTAATCATGGAAACGGTCTTTTTACCGTCAAAAAACTGGGTGTGTGTCCCTTTTAATTGTGGAAGGGCATAGACCTGTCTTTTGGTGTATTCCCCATAGGATACCTCTCCGTTGAAAATGTATCTTTCCTTGGATACGTCAACGACATTGTTAGCTGGAACCTTGAAGGTATAATCAAAGGACACGTCCTTTAATTTGCGTAGGGCCTTGACACCTCCATTGGCATCGACCACTTTTGTAATAAGTCCCCTAGCGTCTTGTGCTTGGGCAGAGGTTGCGAATATTATCAGTGCGACCGAAACGATTTTAATGAATTGTTTTCTCATGATAACTGTGTATTTAAGTGTTATTATTTATTTATATTTAAAGCATTTATGATTTCTCTTGGTTCCACCCGATTACGATAATCTGCCCCTTCGGACCAGGCAAAAGAGATAGTGCCATTCCTTTCTACGATAAAGGTTGCCGGTACGGGTAGCTCACTATCTTCGTCAGCGTTATAACTATCGTAATCATACCCCATTTTCGTCATGGCCTCCAGTGAGTTTTTTGGGTTCGGATGTACTGTGGTGTACTCTTTGGCGATAAGGTTTCCATTGTCGCTCAACACCTCGAACTGTAGCCCGTTCCTTTCCAGCATGTTCAATGACCCATCTGGACTTTGCGGTGAAATGGCAATAAGTATGGAACCAGCTTCCTTGATCTCTGGTAAAATCGCCTGATACTGGTTGAGAGCAAGGTTACAGTAGGGGCACCAAGCACCTCTATAAAAAGAATACACATCCGTTTTAAAACTTAATAAAGGCGATAAGGCTATTGATTTTACATTATCCAATGCAGTCAATAGGAGTATCAACTTATA
>JBCBSN010000292.1:0-5112 GCA_039819225.1 Bacteroidota bacterium
GTTTTTTGAGTTTTCACTACAATGCCCCTGATACCTTCAGGGGCTTTGTTATCCAAGGACTAAGGCAATCCTAGCTGAACAAGGGCCTCTTCCACGGTTTCTACGGGTAGTTTACAACTGCTGTTCTGGCATACAAAGATGGCCGTGTCCCAATCCGAATACCTATCCTCAAAAAGAGGAAGATCACTCTCGGAGGTGCTTCCCACCACCAAGGTGTTGGGAATAAAGCGGTAGTTAAGATCCTGGACCAAGGGACCGGCGTTCCTGCCCACAACGGCAATTTCATAATAGGGATGGGTAGTATTAAGGAGCAAGGCGTTCCATTTGGCATAGCCCCAGGCACTCCTTTTTAAATCTGGCGTCACGGAAGAAAGCATGGTCTTTGCTTTTTTCAGAAAATCGGTATCATATAGGATATGCCCCAACCGAAACAGGTTATGCGCCATAACGGCATTGGGCGATGGCAGTTTGCCGTCATTGGTTTTGATAATCCTAGAAATGAGTTGATCCTTGTCCTTAGTAAACCGGAACATTCCGGAGGTCTCGTCCAAAAACAGGTTCATAGCCGTTTCCGTCAATTCTTGGGAAAACTCCAGATAGCCCACGTCCATGGTAACTTCATACAAATCAAGGGAGGCATCGGCAAGAAAAGTATAGTCCTCCAAAAACCCAGGAATAGGTTTGCCCCCTTTCTTGTAAGAATGGATCAATTGTCCCCGGTCATAACTTTTGCTTTTCAGAAACCCGAAGATAGCTTTGGCCTTTTCTAGATGTTCCTTTTGGCCAAAAGCTTTGTAGGCATCCACAAAGCCTTGGATCAGCAGGGCGTTCCAAGAGGTAATGATCTTATCGTCCAGATTGGGGAGTACCCTATTTCTCCTGGCCTCCAGAAGCAGTTTTCGCCACTTTTCCTTTCGTGTGCTTAAATCATCTATGGATATGCCATTGGCCTTGGAAAAATCCATATCGGTCACCGACCTATGGAGCACATAGGCATCATCTTCCCAAACGGTTTCTTTACGGATGTTATAGTACTTGGAGAACAGTTCATAATCCTTTCCCAAAAGAGGTTGAAGCTCTTCTTGTGTCCAAATGTAATACTTCCCTTCTTCCCCCTCGCTTTCTGCATCCATGGCGGCATAATACCCTCCTTCCGTATACTTCATCCTATCTTCAAGGAAAGCTATGGTACGCAATACAACACTGCGGTATTCCTCATTCTTATACCTTACATATGCCTTTGAAAAAAGGCTGAGTGCCTGGGCGTTGTCGTATAACATCTTCTCAAAATGGGGCACTTTCCATTGCGTGTCCGTACTATATCGAAAAAAACCACCTTCAATAGGATCGTAAATCCCGCCCAAAATGGTCTTGTCCAGCGTATTCCTAACATGAGTTCCTGCCAAGTTATTGCCGGAAAGGGCGGCATAGTCCATAAGAAAATCCAGGTTCCCGGGAATAAGGAATTTCTGTGTCCCCCGGTCGGCACCCCACTCCAAATCCCAATTCGGTCTCCAATTTTCTACGCTCTCATTAAGGGTAGTAATGGAAAGCGTTTCAAAATCCGTCGATGGCCTAATCCTATTGGCTTCCTGGATGCCTTGTGTCACCATATCCGAATATTCCGCGGCTTTTTCCGGATCGTTTTTGTACATGGCGCTAACCTTGGACAAGACTTGCATCCATTGATCTTTGGTATGATAGGTATTACCGTACAAGGGTTTTCCATTGGGCAATGCAATAATGTTAAGGGGCCATCCCGTATTACTATCCGTCAATTGGGCAAAGGTCTGGTAAATCGTATCGATATCCGGCCGCTCCTCCCGATCCACCTTAATACTTATGAAGTCTTGGTTCATGATCTGTGCCACCTCCTCATCCTCAAAGGTCTCCTCCTCCATAACATGGCACCAATGGCAAGTAGAATATCCGATGCTAATCAATATGAGCTTATCCTTCTTTTTGGCATCCTCCAAGACAGTTTGGTTCCAGGGTCTCCAATTTACCGGATTATGGGCATGCTGCAAGAGGTAGGGACTGGTCTCATGAATCAGGGCATTAGTAAATTTATGGGCCGTACCCAATGCCTTTTGGGTATTTTCCTGACAGGACCCGATCGCAAAAAGAATAAGGCTCAGGACGACAAAAAAACGGTTCTTCATCAACTTATCTGTTACTATCCACCGCTAAAATACCGTTTTCGACTGTATTGGGGCGTTAAGGGACTCTTATTGTTCTTCACTGCTAAAGGCCGAAGCCGGTAAACCGGCGGCGTTGAACAAATTAGGCTCTGCGTCATTGCGCCAAGCAAACCGTACCTGTTTTGGAGTTTTCACCTCTTTTGAGGATAGGATTAGGGTAGTATCCTGTATACGTGCCTTAGCAGGGTGGAACTGCCCGTCTTCCCCGGCAATTTCAAAATGGGTGATTTCCTTCCCTTTGGAAAAAAGGCCTTCTGAGTGGTCAAAACGTACCGTTATCTTTTTACCGGTAATGGTCATTTCCTTGAACAAGGGTCCGTGCACCTCGGCTTCCATTTGTCCGTAATGTTCCTTTAGGGCGATGTTGGCCAAACGAAGTCCCACGTCCTGTTTGTTGGGTGGATGAATGTCATCAATGGTGGCAATATCACTGGTAACCACCATCCCACTTTTGGGAATCATGGAGAGTGCCCTTCGCTGCTGTTCCCGTATCAACACCCCAATCTCAGGAGAACCGTATTTATAGGGTGCGATCTGTACATAATAAAAAGGGAAGTCGTATCCCCAGGTTTCCCGCCAAGATGCCACCATTTTGGAAAACAATTTGGCATAGGTATCCGGATTGGCCGTATTGGATTCGCCCTGGTACCAAATGGTGCCTGCAAGCGTATAGGGGATAATAGGATGTACTATGGCGTTGTAAAGCACCCCCGGAAGACCGGGTCGCCATTCGTTCTTCTGCACGGCCAAAGCAGCATCGGAAAGGTCACTATGTTCCTCGAACACGGATTTTGGGGTCCATAGTTCGGCGGGGGTTCCGCCCCAGGCATTATCAATAAGTCCTATGGGTACATTTAGTTCGCCCTGAAGCCTTCTGGCAAAAAAGTAGCCCACCGCGCTAAAACTTTTCATGGTATCCGGGCTACAGGCTTCCCAGGTGCCTGTTCCAGAGATATCCTCCTGAGGGAAATGGGAGGAGCGTCTGGGAATGGAGAACAATCGAATTCGGGGATAATCGGCAGCATCGATTTCTGCCTGGGCATTGGTAATCCCGGCACCTGTAGTAGCACTCCATTCCATATTGGACTGCCCGGAACAAAGCCACACCTCTCCAATGAGAATGTCCTTTAGGAACAGCTCGCTTTCCCCTTTTATGGCAATTTCGTATGGTCCCCCAGCGTCGGGAGTGCTTAGGAATACCTTCCATTTGGCATCGACTCCGGTTTTCACCACATACTCCTTTTGATCCCAACCGGTGATAATGGTTACTTCTTCGCGCAAGTTCCCCCATCCCCATAGGGCTACTTCCGTATTGCGTTGCAACACCATACCATCAGTAAAAATAGAGGGAAGCACCACCTTGGCGTATAAAAATTGAAGGTTAGAAAAAAACAGGAGTACCAGTACGATTCTCATGGAGCAAAGATTAAAAGTTAAACGATAAATGTAAGGATTTAAAGGGGATTTCAATATCTTTAAAGGATAACCACCAAGAAAAAGAAAAATGGCTTATATAAATCGAAGAAGCTTTTTAAAAGGTACTACCGCAGCCATGGTACTGTCCTCTTTTGGAGCCTATGGGATAGACCTTATGCATAGTGCAAAACCCATCCGTGTGGGCCTTATTGGCAGTGGATGGTATGGGAAGAGCGATCTTTTCCGTTTGATCCAGGTAGCCCATGTAGAGGTAGTCTCCCTATGCGATCCAGACCAACATATGCTCTCAGAGGCCGCGGATATGGTACAACTTCGCCAAAAATCGGGTAAAAAACCACGCCAATACGCCGATTACCGGACAATGCTGGCGGAAAAGGATTTGGATCTGGTGCTCATTGGAAGTCCGGATCATTGGCATGCCTTACAAGGGATCGAAGCCATGAAATCCGGAGCGCACCTATACCTTCAAAAACCTATTGGCGTGGATGTTATTGAAGGCGAAGCCTTGGTGGCGGCCGCTCGGAAGTATGGCAAAATTGCACAAATTGGTACCCAACGAAGAAGCACGCCCCACTTGATCGATGCCAAAAAAAGGATTGTGGATGCAGGGTTGCTCGGTACGATTTCCCATATCGAAATATGCTGTTACTACCATATGCGGGACAGGGCCAATAGACCTGCGGTAGACATTCCGGATTTCTTTGATTACGACCTTTGGACAGGACCGGCCCGGTTGCGCGAATTTGATGGCTTGCCCCACCGGAGGTGGCGCGCCTTTATGGAATACGGCAACGGCATTGTTGGGGATATGTGTGTACATATGCTAGATACCGTCCGCTGGATGTTAAACCTAGGTTGGCCCAAAAGGATTACCTCTACGGGCGGGATTTTTGTCCAAAAAGAGGCCAAGGCCAATATAAGCGATACCCAGACGGCTATATTTGAGTTTGATGAACTCAGCTGCATTTGGAACCACCGTACCTGGGGAACCCCAGCGGATCCGGAATATCCCTGGGCCTTTAAAATCTATGGGGAAAAGGGCACTTTGGCGGGAAGTGTAAAAAAGGCCGATTTTATACCGAAAGGCGATGGAAAACCCATCCATTTTGATGTGCTGTACGAAAAGGAAAAATATCCGGGCGATCTTACCGAAAAGGGAATGGAACTACACGCCGCCCCGGCTACCCGATTGCATATGTTGGATTTGCTATCTGCCATGGATACGGGCAAAAAACCCGTAGCCGATATCCTAAACGGGCATATTTCCACGGCAAGCTGTGTCCTGGCCAATATGTCCATGGCCCTGGAAAGGCCCCTGGTCTATGACCCTAAAAGCAGAACGGTACTTAACGATCCAGAAGCTACGACACTTTTACAAAGACCCTATAGGGAAGGCTGGGAACATCCCCTGCCCGAGATGTTCTAGTGCTATGTCAAGTTTATACTGCCGCATATATGATGCGCCTTTTGCGCC
>JBCBSN010000293.1:0-5086 GCA_039819225.1 Bacteroidota bacterium
AGAATGGCTTATAAAGAGGGCTTTTAAGACATTTATAGGGTGAAGGAACATAGGTTTGTGCATTTTTCAACCCTATTTTGCAAGCGGACTTTGAAAAATTTCAAAGAAGTCGTTCTATAAAACTTCTGCCACCAACCTAATGTTGCAATATCAAGATGGTACTTCCGCAATATCCAGGGCCTTGCTACTTTCAGCATTATAGAGCTTGTTCGAGATGTAAAGTGCACCCAAAACGATTAGGTACAGGATGGATGCGGCCCCATTGCCATACTTACTGAAAAAATGAGCGAAAAAAGCGCATATGAAATTGACAAAGAAGCCGGAATAGGCCCATTCGATTTTCCTTTTTCCCTTGTTTCTGAGAATAATAATAAGACCAACTATTTGTCCCAAGGCAATAACGCCTACCAGATGTTCCGGATAGCCTAATTTTTCAAATTCCAGGATGGCACTTTCATGTTGGAAAATGTAAAAATAGAGGGAAGCAAGTATACAAAAAGTGAAAATTCCCAAAACCGTGAAATAGGTTATCTTCGTTTTCTTCATCATCGATCCTTATGGGGGTGGAATAATATAACGTAGAAAAAACTTATTTGTTGTGTAGCTTATTTACTATTAATTATTATATCTGCTTAGATGTTGAATTCGTTTGGAGCCTGTTTACGGGATCAGTGAATAAATTCCCGTTTTCAATGGAATTCCGATTCTATCTGTACCAACGCTCCTTTTCCAATAAAGGTCACCTTATGTTTTGATTCCAAAGTACGGGCAGATTCCATTTCCGTGGAATAGGAAATTGAGGCTTTTTTGGGCAGCACTACTTTGATTTCCCAATCCGGATCGGTCTGGGATACCTTAATATCCAATACTCCATTGATCATGGTATAGTATATGGAGATTTCGTTGTCGCCAATGGCAACATTCTCCAAAGAGGCCCTATCCCAATCCGAAGGCATCTGAGGGGTAATGGAGATTCTTTTTTCGGAAGCTCTAGGATCAAGACCAAAAAACTGCCGTACAATGGGCTCGGCGTAGCTATAGATGTTCCACGCTTGCACCATCATTCCATAATCCGGCGAAACCTCATACATACTTCCGGGCAGGGCATAACCAAAGCTACGGGTCATTCGTTTCAGATACTCCAAAGCTTTGTCCGGCCTTCCATAATTGTTTTCGGCAATGGCCTGGACACCCGTTGGGAGGGTCATCACCGCACCGGTATATGAAAAGACCTTACCGCCCTTAAAGGAACCATCATCAGACCCCGCTGAGACATCACGATCTATTCCAGTGACAAAGACCCCAAAGGGATTTACAAATTGTTCCGCGGTATTTAAGGCCTTTATCGCCCGTACGGAATCCGCTATCCCCATTTCCATAGGGGTGTTCACTACCCAATTGTGGTGTAGTACAAAAGACCGGGTGCCAGGTGCAGGGTTTTTAAGGATTTTCTTTTGGGTCTGTTTCAGTTCAGCGATCGCCCAGGGTTTGTTTAAGGTGTCCGCACGTATAATGGCATCTTTGATAAGGTGCAAAGCCTGGGCGTCCGTGCCCCTAAAATCGGCATAGGAATTGAATTCCTCCGACCAGAATTCGCTATTGATCTTGTCCTTGAGTTCATCAGCTATTTTTTGATATTGGGCCGATAACGTTGTATCCCCCAATTCCGCGGCAATTTTTGAGGCATCGGCAAAGGCCCTCTGGGTATAGGTAGCCACATCGATCATTTCGCTGTCCAGGCCATGGATTTCCATCATGCCAAAGCCATCGGGAAACCCATTTTTATTCCCGTCGTTTTTGGCCATTAACCAGTGTAACCCCTTTTTTATGTTGGGGAAATAGGTTTTTAGAAACGCTTTATCGCCGTTCCATAAATACATGTCCCAGATCAAGGATGCAAACTGCGGAGTTTCGTTAATATTTCCATCATTGAAGACCGCCCCGTTGCTGGACATTTCATGGATAATCTTGCCATTGCCGTTTACGGCATTCGAAACGCTGTCCAGCAAACGTATCGTACTGTACACGGCATCTGTCTGGCCAATGGCCATATACCCCTTAAGGGCATATTCGCTGTCTACCCCAAACCACCAGGGGTAGTCAGGGATACCTGCCGTAATGCCTGTACCGATTTCGGGAACGGTTCTTACCAACCAATCACAATTGTATTTGAGCCATTCAAAGGCCTCCTGCATTTTTTTATCCGGGATGGTAAGCTTGGTTTTCTCCGCAAGGGCCCTATACCGTTCCTTTTTAGCGGAAAGATAGGTAAAGGCATTTGCCCTAAGGTTTGCATAGGTTTCCTCGGCAGCTTTACCGGAGCTATAGGATCCAGCAACAAAGAAGGTCAAGGTTTTCTCATTTCCTGATGCCAAGGATAACGAATATTCCAATTGACGGGATATTCCCTTTCCTGCATAACTGTTATAGGCTTCACAATGACGCTCTGATTTTTGGTCCGCCCCGAACAATACATACCATGGGTTACCGGAATCCTTGACCGTCCAGGCATCCAGGCGAGGATTGTATTGACCGGAGTCTATGCTATCCACCATTTGGGTACGTTCCCCAAGCCAGGTTGGGCGTAGGTCCGTATGGCCCACAAATTGAACTTTAAGATCTTGAACGGTTTTTCCTGTATTCTCCAAAAGATATTGGACTACCAGACCTTCCTTGTCATCAGGGACAAACTGGTAGCGCACGATCTTGAGGTCTTTTTCGGGGATAAGATACTCCTGGGAATTGGCAAATGGATAGTTTACAAAGGTTTGTGCCTTATTCAAGATAGCGGTTTGATCTTTCCAGACCAGGTGCAAATCAAATCCGTCCATTAATTTTATCGGGTGATTCCAGATGCCGCCCATTTCATCTTTGATGTGCCACCCTAGTTCCGGGAAGCTCCCATCTTGGTGTCCTACCATATATACGCGGTTTCCTGCGGTGACAAAGGGGGAATCCAAATATTCCGGTTTTCCGGTAAGGCTTGGGGATTCGGAAAGGATATGGCCGATGCTTTCCAAACTTTTCTCGGAAGTACAGGACATAAGGCAAAGGAGTATGAAGGAAAAAACAATTCTTTTCATGGTTTGGACATTATGATAGATGGGAATTTAAGAAATATGGCGATACTTAAAAGGTTAAAAGCATCTATTTTATCATAGGTTCCAAACAAAAAAGCGACCCCCGTTGCCGAAGGTCGCTTTAAAATTGTTGGGGGTACACCGCAAACCAAAAAACCCTTTTTGGATCCTATTAGTAAACAGTCTTGCCGTCCTTGTTCTTAAATCGATATTCAAGATAAGTATAGGCATCCCTAGGTTGAATTTTGATCCATTTTTTATGCTCCAAGAACCACTTGGCCCGAATGGACGGAAATCCCTTGATAAGGTAGGCCGCGATAAAGGGATGGATGTTCAGCGTTATTTTGTTGTCCTTTGCGGGACCCTTTAACAGCTTTTCCAAATCCGCATTTATGCGATCTAACAAAACGATCGGGGCTTCCACTTCCTTGCCACCGCCATTGGGGTTCTCCTCAGTGGTCTTGATATTCATTTCAGGGCGTACCCGTTGACGCGTAATCTGTACCAGCCCAAATTTGCTAGGAGGAAGAATCTTGTGCTTGGCGCGGTCGTCCTTCATCTCGTTTCTGAGATGGTCAAAGAGCTTGCGCCTATGGGGCGCCTTTACCATATCTATAAAGTCTACTACAATGATGCCGCCCATATCGCGTAATCGCAATTGCCTAGCAATTTCGGAGGCCGCCAAAAGGTTTACCTCCAGGGCCGTATCCTCCTGATTCTTGGCTTTATTGGAACGGTTACCGCTGTTTACATCTATAACATGCAGGGCTTCGGTATGTTCTATGATCAAATAAGCCCCCTTGCTCATGGACGCCGTACGGCCAAAAGAAGTCTTGATCTGCCGCTCAATCCCAAATTTCTCAAAAATGGGAACGGACGATTTGTAACGTTTTACTATGGATTCCTTTCCCGGTGCAATCTCCTGCACATAGTCCTGAATCTGACCGTAAAGTGTTTCATCGTCCACATGTATCCCGGTAAAGGAATCATTGAACACGTCCCGTAATATGCTGGAAGCCCGATTGAGCTCTACCAATACCTTGGAGGGGGTGCGTGCCCTGTACAATTTTTTACACATTGCGGACCATTTGTCCAGCAAGTTCTCCAAATCCTTGTCCAGTTCCGCTACTTTTTTACCTTCTGCAACTGTTCGGATTATAACGCCAAACCCTTTGGGCTTAATGCTCTTTACAAGCCTTTTGAGCCTGTCCTTTTCCTCCTTGCTCCCTATCTTTTGGGAAACGGAAACACGATCGGAAAAAGGTACCATCACAAGATAACGCCCGGCCAATGAAAGCTCCGAGCTTATTCTAGGACCTTTGGTAGAAATAGGTTCCTTTACAATTTGTACCAATAAGGATTGGTTGGCCTTGATAACATCATTGATGCTACCATGTTTGTTAATATCCTTTTCAAATGGAAAGTTTTTTAAGGAGTAGTCCCTAAGTTTTCCGGTACTTACTCTTTTAATGAACTTTAGCATGGAAGAGAGCTGCGGGCCAAGGTCATGATAATGCAGAAACGCATCCTTTTCATAACCGACATTAACAAAGGCTGCATTGAGACCGGTGACCGGTTTTCGTATTTTGGCCAAAAATATATCGCCAACGGAAAAATCGTTGTTGTCCTCCTCCTTGTGCAGTTCGGTGAGCTTCCCATCCTTGAGCAAGGCAAAATCCACGGCATCTGAACTAGATCTTACGATTAATTCTCTATTCACCTGATTTTATTTATAGCTATCCGTACCCATGCACGGATAAGCCGATTGAACAATAGCTAAAACAGGTCTTGTAAACCTGCCGAAATCCGCTTTTTGGAATTTCTATGTCAAGGAACGTATAAAAATAAAAAAGTAGTTCCAAGAACTACTTTTTCTTGTGTCGGTTGGCTCTCCTGCGCTTTTTTCGCTTATGGGTAGCTACCTTATGTCTTTTTCGTTTTTTACCACTCGGCATAAAGTTCTGCTTTTATATGAATTTTTATTTTACCTGAACGTTGCTTTTTAC
>JBCBSN010000294.1:0-5072 GCA_039819225.1 Bacteroidota bacterium
CGGTAAGCAATATTTCGGCTACATCAAATCAAAACGGAAGCTATATTGTAGATGTGGCCATTCCTCGGGAGTTGATTACCGTTCCCTTAAGGACTCCAAACTCATACTCGGGATAATTGAATAGCGAAAGATTTACCCTCTGCCCTATCCTGATTTTTCCTGAATTTATACCGGGAGTTTGTAGTTTGGCCATAAAAGGGGAATCTGTACTGGGTAAAATGGTGAACACCAGATCGCCGGTATTTACCGATTGGTTAGTGCCCCAGTAGTTTAGGAAGGAAACCCTGCCCGTGATTTTGGATTTTAGCACGTATTTCAATTCCCACTCCTTTACGGCTTTTTTTAATCGATTATACGAGTGAAGCACATTTTTAAGTAAACGGGTATCTTCCCTGGTTTTGTTAAACTCTGTTCCCTTGGATGTATTCTCCGCATTACCGATCAATTCCCGTATCTGGGAGATGGCGACCCCCAAGTTTTGATAGTTCTTTTGGGCCGTAAGATATTCCAACTGCTTGTTCTCATAATTTTGGGCCGAAATGATTCCTTTTTCAAAAAGCGATTTGTTACGTTCCAAATCCTTTCTCTTGAAATCCATTTCACCTTTTCCCAAGTTTTGTTGCGCTATTAAACTTTGCAACCTTCTTTTCAATTCCAACATGGAAACTTCATTGGCCAGAGCCTCGTTCGAATACGGCTGAAGATCCTTGTTGATGGCATATTGAAAATAACTGTTCTCGAATTGTGCAAAATCGGGTTCAATATCCCCAAGAAAAAGTATGGGCAAGCTTTCAAGGGGAAATGAAATATGCTCACTATCCATTTTTAAAGTATCCAATATGGCCTTTAGGTAATATACATCGGCATTGTTTGCCGTGTTCTCCAAAACAGCTAAAACGCTATTCCGGCCTACCTGCTGTTTGTCCCTTACGTAAATGGTATCTATCATACCAGAAATACGGGCATATTCTTTTTGAGGTTGTATTTCAGTGGTCAAAACGGCTTCCGCCGTTATGATATCGGGGTATTTGATTAGCCAGGTAAGGGCCAATACCAAAAGGATCAGTCCTAAAATCAACAAGGACCCCCATCGAATCATCCAATGCGGCACTTTTGACAGGATATCTCCCACCTCCTCGCTTCTTAGTTGTATGTCCTCAAGCTTTTCCGACATGGTTTAGTTCCCCAATTCCAATTGATTTTTCACCAAATTATAATACTTGCCTTTGCGCTGGGTCAGTTCGTTGTGATTTCCGATTTCCATGATTCGACCTTTTTCCAATACCACTATTTGATCGGCGTTTTTAACGGTGCTCAACCTATGGGCAATTATGACTACTGTCTTATTGTGAAAAATTTTTTCCAGATTTTCCATAATTCTCTTTTCATTATTAGCATCCAAGGCAGATGTAGCTTCGTCAAAAAACAGACAATCTGGATTCTTGTAAACCGCCCTGGCAATAAGGATACGTTGCTTTTGGCCCGTGCTTAGGCCAATACCTTCACTCCCTATTTTAGTATTGTAGGAGAGGGGCAGTTCCTCTATAAATTCCCGAATATGGGCAATATCCACGGCATAGGCCAACTTTTTTTTATCAATTGCGTCATCACCTACGGCGATATTCTTGGCAATGGTATTGCTAAAAATAAATCCTTCCTGCATCACTACACCACATTGTTCCCGCCATATGCGATGGGATACTTTTTTTAGGGGAGTACTATCCACCCTTATACTTCCCTCTTGCGGATCATAGAACTTTAACAACAATTTTAATAGGGTGGTTTTGCCACTTCCACTGGGGCCCACAATGGCCGTTACCTTCTTCTCGGGGATGATCAAGTTCAACTTCCTCAAAGTATAATCCTCTTTTCCCAAGTAGCGGAAAGAGACACCCCGTAATTGAAAGCCTACTCTTTTCGGCATCCCCCTAATGGAGTCCTCGGACACCTCCTCATCCGCTTTATTGTGTATTTCGGACAGCCTTTCCAGAGAGATACGTGCATCCTGGGCGTCGCGAATAAACAAGACCAACTCGGCTATGGGGGCGTTCAATTGCCCAACGATGTAGGAGATGGCCAATAGCATCCCCAAGGTAATATCCCCATCGATAACCAGTTTTGCCGAAATGACCGTAATGAGGATGTTCTTAAATTCATTAATAAAGGCGGAACCGACGTCCTGATATTGCGTAAGTGCCAGACGTTCCATATGGACTTTAAACAGTTTTGCTTGAAGATGCTCCCAATCCCACCTGAACTGTTTTTCGGCATTGTGCAATTTTATTTCTTGCATGCCATTGATCAACTCAATGACCTTACCCTGTTCTTGGCTTATTTGGGAAAATTCCTTGTAATCCAAGGTCGCTCTTTTTTTTAGGAACAAGAATACCCAGGCAAAGTAGAGCACACTACCCAGTAGAAAGATGCCAAATATGCAAAGGTTGTAATAGGCAAGGACAAGCCCAAAAACGACCAAATTAACCAATGAAAATAGAACGTTCAGCGATGATGAAGTCAAAAGTCGTTCTACACGTTCGTGGTCGTTGATACGCTGAAGGATGTCACCTGTTAGTCGCGAATCAAAAAAGGCTATGGGCAAGTTCATTAACTTAATAAAGAAATCGGATATCAATGATATGTTGATACGTGTGCTCAGATGCAAAAGGATCCAGCCGCGGATAACCTCCACGCCTGTTTTGCCTAAAAACAGGAACAATTGGGCGGCAAGAACAAGATAGACAAAATGGATATCCTGGTTTTTGATACCTACATCAACAATACTTTGGGTTAGGAAGGGAAACAGCAATTGAAGCAAACTGCCCGCTAAGAGACCGAATACGAGTTGCCAAAGGAACTTCTTATATTTAATCAAATATCTGGAAAGAAACCCAAAGTCCAGTTTTTGTGTTTTTTCCGCCGAATCTTCATTGTAAAAACTCGGGGTGGGCTCCAATAAAAGGACAATGCCCTCTTCACTTTCCTCGGTGGCATTTTGACCGATCCAATGTGTTAAAAATTCTTTTTTGGTATAGGAAATCAGTCCAAAGGCCGGATCGGATACCGAGAAGAGGTCCCTTTTAACTTCATAGAGAACTACAAAATGTTTTTTGTCCCAATACAGTATACAGGGCAAAGGCACTTCCCCCAGCTGTTGCGCACTTATTTTGGCCGGTAATGTTCGGAATCCCAGGATTTCCGCGGCATTGGCGACCCCTTGAAGGGAACTACCCAAACGTGTTGTTTCGGTCAGTTCCCTTACACGTTGAATGGAGACATTTTTGCCATGGTATTTGGCCAGGATTTTAAGGCAGGCGGAACCGCAGTCCTTTTCTTCCAGTTGTCTGTAGTTTGGAAAGGCCACACGGCAAGGGAATTACTTTCTTTTCATTTTTTCAAGGGTCAAGAATGCGTTATAGGCGTTTATGACTTTCCCGGATTTTGAAAGTTGGTTAAAGGGAACGATGTCCCGTACCCCTTTGGCCGTCTTTTTGTACACGGGGGTGTCATATGCCACCCCGGATTCCAGAAGCAGCTCCTTTAAGGAACCCACATCTAGATCTGGGTAATAGCTTCGTATTATGGCTGCTAGTTTGGAAACCATGGCCGCCGCGGCCGACGTTCCACTGGAATAGGTATATCCGCTCTTTTTGGTCGATGTGGTGTAAATCTCTTCGCCTGGGGCAAAAACATCTACCTGGGTTTTTCCATAGTTGGTCGCCGGATGCACAATAGTGCTATCCAGTACGTAATTGGATTCCCCGACCCGTATAAAGTTGTTCGAGATTTCGTTTCTCTCACTATCCACATCACTTGGATACTTGTAGCTATCCGGCAAATCCAGATCCAATCCCTTGTTGCCCGATGAGGCCACGATCAGAACGTCGTTTTGCTCCGCGTACCTTATGGCATCATGCACCCAATCCTCATAAAGGGAGTAGTATTTTCCGGAACTGATGTTAATCACCTTGGCACCATTGTCTACCGCATATCTAATGGCCAACGCCATGTCCTTGTCATGTTCATCCCCCAAGCCAGAAATAGGAATGGGCATTAATTGAATTTTGCCCATTAAAGTGCCCAGTTCCGGGTTTCCATAAGTAGAAAGAATAACCCCCGCCATTCTTGTTTCATGCCCTAAAAGGTCAAGATTATGATTTATAATGGGGTTCCCATAATGGGAGTCCTTCAAATCCGTTGGGTCGTCCCCGGTCAACTTTCTGTCATCGCCTTCTAAGTTCAGTAAGATTTCTAGACGATTTTTGGCTTGCAAGGTGTTGTTATGCACCCATGCCGAATCCCGATTTCTTGAAAACATCTTTTCCAGAAAGTTTACGGACTCTAGGAGCATTTTGTCGCTGGGATTTTCTTTTTTGACCGTGTCTAAATCAGCCGAGGTATATGCCTTTTTACCTAAATGTGATTGCATTAGGTCTTTGTGTTTTTTGAACGCTGTTTCTATGGAATCCGCCTTTTTCAATTGCCCTACGGCATACTCATATCTTTTGTCATAGTCGGCTTGGGCCATCTGGTATCTTTTTACGAGCAACGAATCCTCGGGGGAAGCCTTGGAAAGAAAGTCCGCGCCATATTTTTTGAGCCATCTTGTGTATTCATAATTCATGAACACCCGATTTTCTCCTTTTTCGTTCCCCAAAAAATTCCAACCGTTAAGGTCGTCGATATAACCGTTATAATCATCATCTTTTTTGTTGTTGGGAATTTCCCCCGTATTTCTCCATAAATGATTCCGAATATCGGGATGGGAAATTTTTACCGGCATATCAATTAGGGCTACAATAACCGAATCGCCGGCTTTGTCTTTGATGAATTCCTTATATGCCCTGCTCAAACTTATCCCGGGAATAGTGTCTTTTACAAGATCTTTTAGAGGCCAAGTTTTGACTATTTCTTTGGTGAATTCTTCCTTGGCTTTTTGAGGGTGGTTTTTCCCATTATAAACGATAAGCGCGTTTTTATCGGTATCATTACATTGGGCTAATAAAAAGATGGGGAGAACTAGCAAGACATTTTTCATAGACGAAGACAACTTTACATCAAATTCAAGTTAAAAC
>JBCBSN010000295.1:0-5071 GCA_039819225.1 Bacteroidota bacterium
AACTTTTTGGGGTTCCCAAGCAATCCTAATAAAGTATGGATATGCTGCCGTAGTTTTTTCCTTTTTTGGGAATAGAGCGAATCGCATTCCAGGAGGGTGGCCAAATTTGCGGGAGCGGTTGGGCTGGCCCCGCCAAAAAAAGGCGTCCGGACCAACTGTTCAGTCCTTGATTTGGAGGCAAAGATGGCCCCTGCCTGAATGCCAAACCCTTTCCCCAGGGAAGCACAAACTATCAACTCCTTGGGCCGCAATGATCGTAGTGCCCTAAAAACTCCTCCTCCTTCGGTACCAACCACACCCATCCCATGGGAATCGTCCGCAATTAGGATTACCTTTTCCAGGGGAAGGGTCTTTAAACCTTCAAAATCAGGATAATGGGCTCCTGAAAAATCTATGGAATCCAATAGTACCACAGGCACACTTTTGGATTTGCCCTCTAAATGTTCCCTGATCGCAATATTTAAGGAGGCAAAGGTGACGGCCTGTTTTTTGTTTGTGGCCAGGTGTAGCGCGGAATGGGTATTGGGTGCATAGAAGAGTTTGTGTTTTGCCGTATTGAAGTATTGGGCCACGAATTGCCCTGCCAAGTAACCGGAAGATAAGGTGACTGCAGATTCGCTTCCCACGGTCTGCGCCAAATGGGCCTCCGCTTTTTTATAAATTGAAAAACGAATGTTGGAATTTCTGGAGGCTCCGTAGTTGGTGCCATATTTTCTAAGGTTTCGTATCATGGCCTCTTGGAAGATACTATCGGTCTGTAGGCCTAAATAGGAAGTCCCTCCAAAATACAGGAATTTTCTCCCCTTTACCATCAACTCCCTCCCTGGAAAACTATCGGTCTTGTAAATCATGATAGCATGCTTATTCCACTGCCCCCCATTTTCGGAAACACCACTTTCCCTTTATCCAGAATACGAATCCCCATAGCAATATCCTCCTTTAGGAGCAGGGCCCCGTCCATGTCCACATAATCCAACTGCGGCAAGAGCTGGGCAATTGCAGAAATCCCGACCGTGGATTCCGTCATGCAGCCCACCATTACCTTAAGCCCAAGGGCCTTTCCTTTTTTGATCATGCGCAGGGCAGGGGTAAGACCACCACATTTGGTCAATTTTATATTGATGCCATTAAAGTGGAGGGCGCATTTTTCCACATCCTCCTCCAAAATACAGCTTTCGTCAGCAATAATAGGAAGTACGCTATGGTGTACAACCTTTTCCATTCCCTTCCAGTTGTTGGCCCTAAGGGGCTGCTCCAAAAACTCTACACCAAGATCCTTTAGCATAGGCGCATTGGAAATGGTCTCTTGAGGTGTCCAGGCGCAATTGGCATCTATTCGAAAGACGGCGTCGGTATGTTTTCGAAGTTCCTTTATAATTGCCACATCATTATCCGTGCCCAATTTGATCTTATAAAGGGGCCATGGTCTTTCTTTCATTTTGGCCACCATTTTATCTATTTCCGCGATACCAATGGTGTAATTGGTAATGGGGTATGTATCTGTATGTGTGCCCCAGATTTTGTATAAGGGGGTTTCGCTTACTTTTCCAAAAAGGTCCCATGCGGCCAAATCCAAGGCACATATGGCAAAATTGCTCAGTCCCTTTTTTATCAGAAAAGCATGGAATTCTTCCGGGTGACTAAAATCAAAGGTTTCGATAGCGGTCCGTATCCCGTTAATTTCCGCCGTCATACTTTCAATGGTAATATTGTAATAGGGATTGGAAGTGGCTTCGCCATAACCCGTTTTTCCATCTTTGGTAAGGGAAACGATCAAGGTATCCTGAAAATCATGGGATTCACGGGAAATGCTAAAGGTATGTCTTAGGGGAAGAATGTATTCCTTTAAACTAAGCTGCATGCTTTAAAGTTTGTACTAATATAGGAAGACCCGTCAGGTTTTAGAAACCTGACGGGTCTAAAAACATCCAAATACCGTAATTAATACGAGCAAGGATGGTTGGATGAGTTAATCGATAATAGTCTAAAACGTTCAAGTACCGTAGTTAATCCCTTTTGGTGATGCTACCGGACAGATTTTTTTTACTCTGTACCGATGCTTCACCCATATAGGATATATTGCCACCACTGCTGGCATCAGCAGTCAAGGATTCAGATACATTGATGCTTAGGTTGCCACCGCTGCTGGCATCCGCCTTACAGTTTTGTGTAATAAGACTTCGGGCATTGATGTTTCCGCCACTGCTTACATCAACATAGGCGGCATCTGCCTCTCCCGATATGTTGAGATTGGCCCCGCTACTGGCATCTATGTCCACATCTTCAGCAACTATTTCCGCATTTACATTGGCTCCACTGCTGCCATCGATTTCTAACTTATCCGATTTTATGGTATTCACGACATTCAAATGTGCCCCACTGGAACTCTTTAGGCCGGAGACCTTGGGTAAGACAACATGGATTTTCTTTGTGGCCCTGCCAATATTCTCTATGGCGTGAATTCGTAGCTTTCCGTTCTTGATGTCCGTGCCGATCAGGTCTACGATATTCTCGTCGGCCTCTACCATAATTTCAAAATCGTCCCCCTGGGTCACATAGGCATGTAACCCCTCGGAAACGGATATTTCGGTAAAATCGTCCGTAACGGCACGGGGATCTTCCACCACAATTCCGTTTCCTCTTTCCCCCGGCGAAAAATCTCCAAGGTTAATATCAAATCCGCAGGAAGACAATAGGAGCGCAAACAAGAAGGCGATGGTAATTTTAATTAAGTTTGTCATGATCATTGTTTTTTTATCCCGACCCTAAAAACGCTTGGGACGGGGCTGATTATTAATTGATTGATTCAAAATTCGATATTGTAAGAACAATTCCCCTATTTTTTCTACCGAGTTGTAACATATGGCGACCCAGTTGTTTTAAAATTTAGGCCCTATTTCAATGCAGACTGTTAAGAGGCTTTTTCAAAACAGTAACTAACTCTTTCGTATCGTTTTTGTAGTGGTTTTGCCGTTTTCCTCGATTTTCATTTCCAGATTGTTGCCATCACTGTCAATATTGATGTTCACCTTATCCTCATCATTCTCTTTGGCATTGATGTTGATACCGTCCTCATCGATTTTCATTTTAAAGGAGTCCCCGTTGTCCTTGATGTCTATATCCACCCCGTCTTCATTAATGATGATTTTGTTGTTGCCCCCATTTGTTTTCCCTTTCTCAAGCGTATCAGGACAATTCAGACATTCCAAAATGCCATTTTCACCCATTTCCCAATTGTAATCCATAATATCACAGCCTCTTAAACCTTTATCGTTTTCTGCCCTTAAGGTCCAGCAGCGATCATTGTTCTTGGCCGTGGCGATTACAGTGCCCGTTGGCAAAAAAATTGTGGCCCGTACCTCTTGATCTTTAAACTTATTGTTGTCAGAAGTGGTTAAGTAGTTGTTAAGGTACAAACGGTTGCCTTCCAAACGATACCCATAATGTATGCTCTCCGCCGTTGCCCGTGCCTCACTGTAGGAAGGACCGTTGGCTTCTTTTCGCATGCTGAGACGTATTACCGAATCCTTGGATTTTTTAATAGTAAACCGCACGTCCTCCGAAAGCAGTACTTGTTCACCCTGGTCGTTATATACCAAGTGCATATCGTCCATTCGTATATGTCCTTCCTGATCTAAAAGATCGGTGGAGACGATGGCAATATTCAAGGAATCCGCGGAATTTTCAGGATATAGGGTGTCCTCTATGGTAATACTGCCGGAATAGGCGTGGGCCGCCGCCTGCCTTACCCCAAAGATGATTAGCATGATAAGCGATATCAACCACAGCCCCAAAAGCGAGAATTTGGCAATGTTTCCGATGGATTTTAAATTGTTCACCAAAATTTTCAATCCCAGATAGAGCAGGAAAAAGAATGGGATTCCTATGGCAAAGAACATTAGGAGCGAAAACAACCATACAGGAAGGTTGCTGGAGTCCAGAATATGGTAAAAGTTGATACCGGGAATATTCACTACATCCGCTATACCCACGGTAAGCAGACCAATAAACAAACCAATAAGGGTAGACGCGCCAATGATAATGAGTATAATCCCGATGAACTTGGCCAAAATCTTAAATAGAAAAAGTACAATATCGCCTAAAGTGTCGAAAAAAGTCTTTCCACCGCTTTTTACCTGGTTGCCCACTTTTTCATAATCCACGCTTTTTACCTTATCGGCAACCTCTTCGAACCCCTCCTTTACCTTACGTTCTATGTTGCTGATGTTAATATCCTCTCCCCGCATATCCAATTTTTGGGAGGTGGTCACCGCCTCTGGGATAAGTATCCAGAGCAGCCCATAGATAAGGATAAAGCCACCGCCCGATCCCAAGGTGAGGAATATCCAAAGTAGGCGGATCCATAGCGGGTCTATACCCAAATAATGGGCCAAACCAGAGGATACACCGGCTACATATTTTTGCTCCGTATCCCGGTACAGTTTCCGCACCCTTCTTTTTTCGGTGCGGGGTCTTGGCTCGTCCTCAAAGATGTCCTCGTCCACCATATAGTCTTCCGGCTGTCCCATAATGGTGATAACCTCATCTACTTGTTTCTGGGTGATGACCTGCCTATCGTTTTCCAATTTTTCTTGGAAAAGTTCAGCGATCCGGGCCTCAATATCGGCAAGGATCTCATCGCTCCCCGGGGTATTGGCAAAGGAGCGTTTTACGGCTTCCAGGTAACGCCGCATTTTGTTAAAGGCATCCTCATCTATATGGAAGAGGACGTTGGCGAGATTTATGTTTACTGTCTTGTTCATTTGTTGTTAGTTTTCACCCTGAACTTTTTCAGGGTCAATTCGTTTTCTGGCTATTTACTTTTGGTTACCAAATTAGTTGCTTTACGCAGTTCGTCCCAGGTGGTGTCCAGTTCCTTTAGGAATAGTTTTCCTGTTTCGGTCAAGGTGTAATACTTCCGTGGCGGGCCCGAAGTGGACTCCTCCCAACGATAGTTTAGCAGCCCCGCATTCTTCAATCGGGTAAGCAAGGGATAGATTGTACCTTCCACGACCAGCATTTTTGCATCCTTTAGGGTTTCAAGGATTTCCGAGGCATATTTATCCTTCCC
>JBCBSN010000296.1:0-5067 GCA_039819225.1 Bacteroidota bacterium
AAGAGAAGCTGGGCAATGATTTTGATATCCGGGACTTTCATGACGTAGTGTTAGGCAGTGGCATTGTACCATTGGATGTGCTTGAAAACAATGTTAACAATTGGATATCAAGCCAATAGGAGAATTATTAATAGAACTACACTAAAATAGCCAGAACTATGAAAATAGTTGGAATTATCGGTGGTTCAGGCTTCATTGGAAGTCATACCACAAAGAAGTTTTTAGAAGAAGGATATAAGGTTAAGGCATCTGTAACAGATATCTCAAAAACTGAAAAATACGATCACTTGAAATCGTTAAGCAATGCTGAGAATTTAGAGATTGTCCCACTTAATGTTGAAAACAAAGGGCAATTAAAAGAATTCGTTCATGGCTGCAACATCATTGTCCATGGAGGTACGCCCTTTCAACTAGAGGTGGAAGACCCAAAAAAGGAATTGTTCGACCCTACCATTGAGGGAACCAAAAATTTCCTGGAAGTACTGAATGAGACCCCAAACATCGAGAAAGTCGTGTTTATTGCTTCTGTGGCAGCTTATAATACAAATTTCCCAATGCCTCCAACTGGTCTTAAACCGGATGAAACCATTGATGAAAATGACACTCCGTTTACAAGCGAGGAAAGCCACCCCTATGCACAAGCCAAATTTATTGCAAACCAGACAGTGGAGAAGTACATAAAGGAACATCCGGACATTGATTTTGAAATTACTAGTGTTTCACCAGTAGCTGTCATGGGCAAATCATTATCCAACCGAGAAGATTCGACCTCTTCCGGATTACAATTCTTGTTTAAAAACAAGATGGCGCCCAACCCTTTTATTCAAATGATTTATGACACTAATGCCGAGTTCGCAGTAGTGGATGTTAAGGATGTGGCAAAAGGCATTTTTAGTGCTAGTATTAAAAAAGGAATACATGGTAAGAATTATTTGCTCAGCAGTGAAAGTTGGAAAGTCTCCGATATTTCCGCCATGTTGAATAGCGAAAAACCAAAAGGAGATGCGAGTATCGTCTATAAAAATGATGCTGCAAAAAGGGAGTTGGAAATTGAATTTAATCCAGCTGTTGTTCCACTTACAGAATTCAACCTCAAATGAGTTTTATGCATGTGGATGATTTCTACCATTTACTTCAAATAATCAAAACTTATATAATGGGTAAACATGATTCTTTGTGGCCTTATACCAGTTCTCATTTAGAATTGGGCCAAAATAGGGGCGGTCGCTTTTTCCCGTACCGCAGCCGTATTCTTTGTTCATAGCATTGGCTATGGGCAAAGGATGCAATAAAAGTACGGGAAAAATGGGCAAGCATATTGGCCTAGTTTTTAATTGGGAAATGGTATTAACGCTTGCTCCACTCCCTAAATGTCCATTACACAAGAAGAAATACTTTGGGACGGCTATGGCGTTGCGCCTTTGTGCATCCTTAGATTCCAACCTATATCATATGGCAGTTTGGGGGTAAATGAAAAATCGCAAAGACCTGATGTTAAAGCCGTAAATTGAAGCACGTGGCATAAGTACGGAGCTATAAATCAAGGGCCTTGAAGTTAACGGAGACATGTATCCCTTAGGCATCATAGACAAGCTTTTAACTTCCTATAATAGTCTTGAGTCTTGGCACCAGCAAACATTATCCTTATTTACCAATGCAGGCAATGCTTACGCAGAAAAGAACCCAAGTGTCATGCAAAGCCGATACTTACGCATAGTCCAATACCTTTTTTGTTTCCCTGACTTATTTAATTCCCTAGCTATGGCTAAGCAATGATTTTTTATCTTGGTGCGTCACAAAATACATTTTTGCCATATACGTATTTCAGCTTTGATATGACATTAAGAGCCTGTTTAAGCCAATAACCAAAAATCGCAAAAGCCTATGAAAATACTCAAGAAATTAGGGAAATGGTGCTTAATCCTTCTGGCCATTCCCCTAATGTACTTCATAGTCTCACTGACCTTGACGGCCATAACCGTTAACTCCAAAAATATAATCCATAATAAAACCCATACGATTTTTTTAAGCACCAATGGTGTTCATTTGGATATTGTACTACCTGTAACCGACATACATCCGGATCTGCTCAAAGGGTTGGTACATTCCTCAACGGACAATTACCTCGCTTTTGGATGGGGCGAGGAAAACTTTTATCTAAATACCCCTACCTGGGCGGACCTCACCTTCCACAATGCCTTTAGAGCGGCATTTCTAAAAAGCGCAACGCTGATGCATGTGACACGGTTCGAGAACAGAGGAAAAAAATGGGTAAAAATCCTTGTTACACCCCATGAATTGGATTTACTTAACCAGCATATCCTAAATAGCTTTGTAACCGACCCAAGAGCCAATAAACGAATTCTGGAAAACCAAGGCTATACCCCAAGAGACGAGTTTTACAAGGCCAATGGGAGTTATTCCCTTTTTAATACGTGCAATACTTGGGTAAATTCAGTATTTAAAAAAAGTGGATTAAAGGCCTGCTTATGGACACCCTTCGATTTTGGTCTATTGAATAAGCATAAATAAAGTATCCCTAAATTCAAGGAGCATCGGGAAAAACGCCTTTTCAAATCAATTTTAATTGTGATTCCAGGGCAACATGTTCCCTTAACATGGTTCTTCCTGCCTTGTAACTCAAATAGGGATAGCCTTTTTTGTGATTAATAATGCTAATGTTACACATATGGTTCCAATGCCTGATAATTTCGCCCCAAGCAAAAAAGAGGGAATGTTTGGGGTCATAGATATGGGTAGCCTCACTACCCGCACCATTTACTTCAATGACCTTAAAATCCTTCCCCTTTGAAAGCGAATCAAAGGAACTACATAAAATATCCAATCTACCGTAATAAAACCCATCTATTTGGGCGCAAATGGTATTTAAGGTCTTTTCCAATTCCGCATTGTTCAAATGTGTCCGATCCAAAAACTTGGCCCCTCTGGTATGGCTACCATAGGGGACCAGAATATGTTCAAGCCCCTTTTCGGGTATCGTGGCCAATTCGCTTTCGCCCAGCCGTTCACGTAATGCATCCAATTGTATATGACTTCTGGGATCTTGTTTTATCAATTCCAGAAGTGAACTCCTCCCATCTCCTTTTACCGTTAAAAAATCCTTGGCCACGATGCCGGTTATCTTTCCCTTGGATTCTCCGGGATAGCGTACATAAAAAATGCCCACCTCCTTCCGGTACGGGATAAACTCCTGCACCAGAAAATCAGAAGGTGTTTTCTCCAAATAACGCTGTACATCTTCTTCGCCGTACAATTTTTCAACGGCAAAGGCCTTCATGCCAATATCAGGTTTGGCAATACACGGAAACTGGATGTTTCGCTTTTTGATCTGTTCGGAAACGGCATGTAGTGTTGTTCCCTTTTTTACCAGAAATGTATTTGGAATATATTTCCTCGGGATGTTTTCATAGATTTCCATTTTGGATTCCATGGCCATTCCCCCATTTTTCATGGACGGATTCACGGCATTGAAAAAGAAAAAAGAACGGGCCTTGGCCGAGAGGTAAAGCCAAACGGGAAACAAGGGGTAGTAAATGGCCCAAAGTGGCCAATACTCCCAATGGGTCAATCTATGCCAAAACAACGTATACCTCATGACCCTGGAATAAGCTGTGAAGTTGTGGAAATCGAAACGGCTTTATGTTGGCCCGTGTCCAGGTCCAAATGGCTTAATCGGCAACGCCCATTCCCGGAAATCGCTTGTGTAACGCTCAGGGTTTTTAGACCATTGCCACGGTCTATTACAAATCCATTCTCGAAATCCCCATGGTTTTGCCGGTGAAAGTCCAAGATCTCTTGACCGTCCAAGTCCTCTTTTTTGGCAATTAAATCTTTAAAATATTGGTTTCTCGTGGCCTGGGCTTTTTCATCGTACAGTGTCCATGATGACCAAATATAGCTTTGGGCACGGTTCAATTGTTTCAAATGTTTGCGCCCGTAATCCCAACGGAACTCCCACAGTCTGGAATCCCCATATATAATTAGGGTAAAAGGCTCTATCTTTCCAAGATCCATTTCCCGGACTAGGTCAATGGGGCTTTCAGCGGAAATGATCTCTAATACCAACAATCCGCGGCTCTTGCGATATGGCGGTGTACACTTATGGTTCTGAAAGGCACCATTGAGCAACACCACGACTGTTCCGAACTCATTAACGGCGAACCATGTGCCCCCGGCCGTCCTATCCTTTGGATACATCACTTTTGTACCGTTCTTGGTATCCTCCTGAAACCGTAATGTAGCCTTTCGGGAAATATGCTCATCACGGTTAGAGGTGATAATCGTTCCCGCTTCGGAAGGAATAAACGTTACTGTGCACATACCTTTCTATATTGCATGGTGGAAGGTGCCACACCAAATGATTCCGGCAGCTCCATCTTGGTAAAATGTTTTATACCAATCTTGATCAGTGCATGATGATGAATGGCATGTTCCAAGTTATACATTACTTCGCGATAGTAATTTGAGGGCAAAAAGTTTTCTTCCCCATTGAGTTCATACGCCATACGAAACTCAAGGTTGGGTTTCTCCAACTGTTCCTGTATCAACGTCAATTGCTCGATTGCAAATGAAACCTCATTTTCAATTTTTTTGTTTCGGCACCTTTTATCATAGGCAACTTCACCGCGTTCATATCCCTGCAATAGACATAGATAGAGCTCTATCACATGACGCGTATGTTGGCCAATGGTGGCATTTGAAAGCAGCTCACAAGGCGTGGCATAACAATTTTCCGGTAATTGTCCCAGAATACGTTTAAACTGTTCTAGCGTGTCTATAGAAGACTCAAAAATATTCATTCAATTATGGGTTTGAAGCTTCTCTTGTAGAAAAGGTAGAGAAGGTAAAAAGAAAAGCCAAGGTAAACGATTCCAATAATCATATTGGAATAGTGCGCATACGCCTGGTAATAAGTGACGAGACCTCTGCCCATCCAAATAAAAAGCGACAAGGCCAAAAAGGTACCCAAACCAATACCGAACATGTAGAACGAATACGTATTCGTATTCTCACTTAGAATATTCCTTTCCAATAGCACCTTGTTCC
>JBCBSN010000297.1:0-5064 GCA_039819225.1 Bacteroidota bacterium
AAAAAATTTGCACATAGTTTTTGGAATTTTTCCGTTTATAATGTTTTGGGAAGAAACAATCCGTATTCCGTTTTCTTTATCACGGATAATGGAGAAATCAAAGCGTTTCAAAGTTCCATTTTTGCAATTCCGGTGCCTACTATAACTTATAACTTCAAATTTTTTAATCTTATGGTTTCCTTCCATGTTAAAACTAAGATCCAGTCTATAAAAATCGGGTATTCTAAACTCGTTCCGATTGCTAAAAAATACAAATTCCGAATCATTAAAGTCATAAGCCCCAACGGGGAAAGTCACCGGTCTCCCTGTCTGATAAACAACATTGGCAGATGCACTGAAACGTTTGGTAAATTTGTAGTTGGCTACAAGACTGAAATCATGGGGCCGGTCAAAATTGGACGGGAAGTACTCTCCGTTATTCACCCTTTCTTCCCTAAATTCACTGTCTAATCGTATAAAGGAACGAGAGTATGTATATCCCAACCAGCCATTTAGTCTCCCTTCAAGTTTACGAATGAGAAACTCCATACCATAGGCCCTTCCATCTCCCTGCAGCACCTGAGTTTCAATAGTTTCATTAAGAAGAAGTTGTGCGCCTACCTTGTAATCCAGGATATTCTTCGATTCTTTGTAATAGCCTTCTAAACTTATTTCATAAATATCATTGTCATAGTTCTTGTAAAGGCCAAGGGATATTTGGTTGGCCTGTTGCGGCTCAATGTTAAGATCGGAAAGTTTCCATGTATCCGTCGGCGAAACGGTAGTGTTGTTGGATAGGGTATGAATGTATTGATAGGTGTTGTTGAAGCCGCCCTTTATTGAAAAATCGTTTCCCAATAAATATCGCGCCGAAATTCTAAATTCCGGACCCCCATAGGTTTCGATAAACTCATTTTGATCAAAGCTTCTGGTTTCCAAAAGGGATCCCGAGTTTCTCGGGACATTGTCCTCATAAATACGCTGTTCCGATTCTCCCAAAGCCGCATAGAATGAATATCTAAGGCCTAAATCAAATAAAAGCTTATCGTTGATGGCATAACTATCGGAAAGAAACACAGCTCCCTCAAAAGCTCGTTCCCTGGGGATCTCAAGTCTGGTAATTAAAGACTCCGAACCAAGTGGTTCAATACTGCCAGGGTCTACAGCATAGAGCTTTCCGGAAACACCATAGCCAAAAGTGTGTTTTTTACTATGCCTGTATCTCATATTCAGTTTTAGCTCGGTCTCGTTTATGGTGTAGCCAAGGTCAAAATCATTGGCCGCATCTCCATCAAACTCAATGTTGAACTTGTATTCGCTATTTGTGCCTATCAGGCTTCCTGAATGCTTTTCATTGAACCTGTGGTCCCATTGTACCGAAAAAAGGCGATTGCTAAAATTGAATAAAGAGTCCGATGTAATGCTAAAAGCGTCCCTACTAAAATATCCGGTAGCCTTTAGATCGTTGTTTTCATTGATCTTATGATTGTATTTGGCCACTACATCATAAAAGGATGCGGAACTGTTGTTTAGATTCTCATCATCCAGGGACCGTAGGATCCAATCCGAATAGGTTCCTCTACCACCGATCAAGAGTGCCGATTTGTCCTTGATTACAGGGATCTCCAGCATTAGGTTTCCGGTTACGGGTCCTATGGAGGCCTCTCCGGAAAACTTCTCGGTATTGGCATCTTTGGTGGCAATATCGAAAACAGAGGATAATCTGCCGCCGAACTCCGAGGGTATGCTTCCTTTGTAGATATCCACTGTTCCTGTTGTAAATGGATTTAAGGCGGAGAAAATTCCAAAGAAATGGGATGGGTTATAAATGACCCCGTTATCCAGTAAGATAAGATTTTGATCGGTTCTACCCCCTCTTACATTATAGCCGGCCGCACCTTCCCCTGCATTGGAAATCCCGGGAAGGGTAATGGCCGCTTTTAATATATCCCGTTCTCCTAGGACCAAGGGAATCGTTTTTATTTCTTCTACCTGAATTTGGGTTATTCCCGTTACGGTCTGCTCTATATTCCTTTTTTTGTTTCCCTGTACTACCACCTCATCCAATGCCTCGAAATCCTCATTGAGATTTAGGTTAAGTTCCCCGTTGCTATAAATATATACCCGTAGCGTGGATCTCTCTATTCCTAGCGCCCGGGTTTCCAATATGTTGAGTCCGGCAGGTAAATCAATAGAGTAGAATCCTTCATTATTGGTAGACGTTCCTCTTTCAGATCCTTTTAATACGATGGCCAAATCCGCAATTGCCTCTCCATTTTTACTGTTCTTGGCATATCCGGAGAGGGTATACCTATTTTGACGGTTTCTTTTACTTTCCTTACCTATTCTAAAAGTTTCTACTCTTTTTGCATCAACAGGTTTCTCTTCATTATAGAAGAGGGGACCTACATTTATCTCTTCTTCTATCCCTTCTTCGACGATCTTCTTTTCCACAGTTCCGAAGAAGTCCTTTGGCAGGCTATCATAGATTACATTATTACGTGTTAATATCACTTGGTTGCCGTTCAAAATGTAAAAGTTGAGCACGGTGTCCTTAAAAAGATCGTTTAGTACAGCACTAATGGAAACATTTTCGTAGTTGCCGGTAACTGGTTTAAGGTCGGTAAACCAATCGGCTATAAAATAGAATTGAAAATCGGAGACTTTCTCCAGTTCATATAAAACCTCTAAAAGAGAGGCATCTTTAAAGGTCAAGGAAATCTGGTCGGTTTTATCTTGGCATATTCCAGAATAAAAACAGGACAACAACATTAGGAGAAGAATTTTTTTCATCCCTTGATTTCTTTATCCACGGAAAAAATCAGATTGTCCAAATGGTTCATTAGCGCCAACATAAATTTATGGGGATCTGACCTTCTCATCGATTTTGCATTTGTATAGAAAGCCCTTATTTTCTGCTCATATTCAGGAAAAAGAGCGGCCAAATCTTTTTTGTTTTTTATGGGATGATATGCATCATTGTATTTTAGAAAGTATTTGTTTTCACGAAAGGGGAATTCATAATAAATGGTACCCTTATCTTTTCTTTCAAAATCACTTTTGGTATACTTTGTAAAGAGCACGAAAAATACACTGGTATAAGATACCTCATAAAAGCCCCGTAGAGCAGATCCTTCCGAATCGTATTCGGATAAATTCCTAAACTCATAATCGGTAATGATAAAGCTTTCAACGTTTCTCTTAATAAGTTTAAGGGCGGTGCTTCCAAGCCTAGGTGGAAGTTTTACCAGTAAGTTATCCGAGTAAACGTCATATTGTAACTCCAGATCAAAATAGGGTTGCCCTTCATATATTACTAGTCCCGGGGAAAAGCCACGTGAAAGAAAAAACTTAGTTTTTTCGTTGCCCATTATATGTTGCTCCGTGTATACTGTTCCGTTAAGTAGACCTGAATTTTCTAGAGTGATTTTAGTGTCGAACCAAAGGTAGTAGTCACTTTCTTGAAGATTGTTCTGCCCGAAACTAAAGGAAATAAAGATAATTGACCAGATTAAAAAAAAGGGGAAACTAAGATTCATTTTTACAAAATTTAAACGCTCCTGGCCTCATAAAATTGGTATTGTCATAAAAATACCTATTCTAAAAGTAAAGTTAACTATTTGAATTAATAATTATATACCTATGGACTTTATTTAGTTTCCTTCATCATTAATTCTCGATTAATGGGAAGAAAACGTCGTCCCAATTGGATTTGCACGGACAAAAATTCCGAAATATCCATAATTTCCTTACGGTTCATCATCATTTTTTGAAATTGAACCTTTCCGTACATACCTTCCATCATACTATTCTACCCAAAAATCGGGGACTTCCGTACTCCCTAGGACCGTACAGTCACCGCAAGCCCTGGGGACTACAAAATAGGGTCCTTCAATGAAAGGGACGGGGCTATCATTCTCTCTGAGATACCGTACGCCATTACTGGCTACAAAAAATCTTAGACGGCAACGCCCAGATGCGTCCACAAGCGGTGGTGCAATGGGTTCACAAGGCACCGCATACGGCGGAAGTTCCTCTCCAGGGAAAAAGTCATCATAATTAAAAAACAATCGCCTTTCGGTCACCGAAGCCACATCAAAATAGCCCAGTACCTTTTCATTCTCATTTTCTTTGGAAAACACGTTTCCGTTAAAGAATCCGGTTTGGGTATCCGAAAACAAACTCTCCGTACCCGAAAAATCCTGTAGCGTACTAAAAAAAGTATAAGCCTGACTTGTCTGTACAAATTGCCTCACCAAGATACTATAGCGATGGGATATAATGTAATTGTCCCGATCGATAAAGCGTACCGGAAAGCGTACTACCCTATCCGAATCAAGGGATTCGGTCTCTGTAATGATAATGGTATTGGAGGTGGCACTCCAATAACAGACTTCTGCATCCGGATCCCCTCCGACAATAACGACGTCACAGGGATCAAAGTCTTCCGTGTCCGGTGCCGGGGCCAAATCCACTGACCTCCAATCAGGGGCTATAATCCTGTAGGCTTCTTCATACTCATAACGATAGAATTGGGAACTGTTCGTTGGGTCAAAACTATCCACAAAGATGGCCATACCTTCTACCCCGTCATCGTTCGTTATCCGTTCCGCATAGAGGTCCTCTATGGTACTGGCCTGGGTCAATTGGGTGGGTTCCGAAGCATACTCCCTACCATCGGTGGTGGTAACCTCCAATGTATATTTTCTGTTCGGTTGGGCGGTGAATTCAGTTCGGGAGACATAGCGCCCGGTATCGGTCTCCCCGAAGGCATATTCGTTCCCGGCATCATCCAGGATCCTAACGGCGGCCCCACTTTCAGGATTGGGAACGTTTGATTCAAAACGGAAGGTACGGCTCAGAAGTATTTCCTGAAGTTTTAATTCATTGGTTATAGTGGCCTCTATGACCAGTGCACTTTCGAATGTTCGGGTCTTTGGGACAAACTCCTCCACACAGCCCAATAAAAGGAACAGGAAAACTGCCAATGCCCATGGAGTTCCTCTATTTGCAAAATACCCTTTTACTTTTTCTTGTATGGCCCTAAAATTGAAACCATAAATTAGCCGAGGGACCGAAACTGAA
>JBCBSN010000298.1:0-5035 GCA_039819225.1 Bacteroidota bacterium
GGATATTGCCTCCTGGCAATGCTCATCCTTTACGGCATGGGCCATGGTTATGCCCAAAGTACGGATCCATCGGTTGCGAGTGATGGAGGCGATACCGAGGCCAGGGTCACTGGCTTAAGATACATAAGCATTCATGTGCTGCAACTGGAGAAAACCCTGAAGCTGTATCGTGAGATTCTCGGTTTTAAGATGTCGGATGCCGAGGTGCTCCATGGTCCCGGGCTTGAAGGAATGCTTGTTATGAAACTGAAGGCAAATGAATTGGAGATCGGCCTATCACTGACCTCGCCAGAGTTTATGCACACTATAGGGCCTGTGGGAAATACCAACCATAATCATTTTATGCTTAAGGTCAATGATATTGGCCCGATCGGGGACAGGTTAAAGGAAGAGGGCTATGCGTTGGAAAATGAAAACTACGTTCGCGATAAATACACTTTTTTCGTTGGGCCCAACGGTGAAATCATTGGCCTTTCCTCCTGGTAAGGTGTTCCGTGAGCTACCGTAAAGCTTTGTCAAAAACGGAGTAGCCCGAATAGTATTTGTCAAAAGTACCAGGCAAGTACGTCCACAACCTATTTGCCAACCTTACAGCTACTTAGACCAAAAATACGGTACAAGGGGCAAAAACTTACTACGCTTGTAATCACAAAAACGGTGGCCAATGCCAGAAGGATCATGGCAAACGTTCCCTGTACTACCTCAAAATAGACCAAAAGCGCGACCATAATGGCCAACAATACACGAACCACTTTATCCGTCCTTCCCATATTCTTTTTCATCTGCTCAATTTTCGTTTACTTTTAGAGCCCATTTTGAAATATGTCAATTGCTTTTTTCCTGCCTCGCCGGCCGGTCAGGATCCAACCACACGTTTCAAAACTGGCTATTACAAATATCCGTAAAAAAGCCGATACGGATATCGGCTTCCTTTAAAGGCTGTCCCAACAGAGTCCCTTTCCTTTTATTGCAAGCCTTTATAGCGTTGTGGGACACACATAATCGGTAACTTCCATTCCCGCTTTTTTTATGGCACCAAAACCGCCGGCCACATCAATGAGGTTATGGATTCCCCTGCTCTTTAAAATGGAGGCCGCGATCATGGACCGATACCCCCCCGCACAATGTACGTAAAATGTTTCTTCCAAAGGGAACCTGGCCATATGCTCATTAAGGTAATCCAACGGTGTATGCTGCGCGTCCACAACATGCTCGGAAACATACTCGCCTTCCCGACGTACATCAAAAATCGGGGCTTTTCGGGTACGGATTCTTTTTGCGAGTTCCTCCGCGGGAATGGAGGCCACCGTATCCAACTCCTTTCCAGCTTTCCGCCAGGCCTCAAAACCTCCCTCCAAATAACCTAAGGTCTTGTCAAATCCTACACGGGACAAGCGTGTTACCGTTTCCTCTTCCTTGCCCTTTGGCGCCACCAAGAGAATGGTCTGCTCCGTATCCGCGACCAAAGCACCTACCCAAGGGGCAAAATCGCCATGAAGGCCTATGAAAATGGAACGTGGAATATGACCCTTGACAAACTCATCCTGGTGGCGAACATCCAATACAATAGCTCCCGTTTCATTGGCAACCGTCTCAAAAACATCGGGTGAAAGTGCCTGGGTACCACGTTGCAAAACCTCATCTATGTCCTCATACCCTTCCTTGTTCATCTTTACATTCAATGGAAAATACTTGGGCGGCGGTAAAAGGCCTTCCGTAACTTCAGTTATAAATTCCGTTTTGCCCATATCCGCCCTAAGTGCATAGTTCGTTCTTTTTTGATTGCCCAGTGTATCCACGGTTTCCTTCATCATATTTTTGCCACAGGCAGATCCTGCCCCGTGAGCGGGGTATACGATGACCTCATCGGCCAAGGGCATTATTTTTTCCCGAAGACTATCGAACAAAAGACCGGCCAGTTCCTCCTGGGTCAAATTGGCGGCTTTTTGGGCAAGATCGGGCCGGCCCACATCGCCCAGGAACAAGGTATCCCCGGAAAAAATGGCATGATCTTTACCGTGCTCGTCCTTAAGTAGAAAGGTGGTACTTTCCATGGTATGTCCCGGAGTATGCAAGGCCTTTATGGTAAGTTTTCCCAATTGAAACTCCTGGCCATCCTTTGCTATAATCGCTTCAAAGGAAGGTTTTGCAGTAGGGCCATAGACAATGGCAGCCCCGGTTTCCTTGGCCAAGGTGATATGTCCGCTCACAAAATCGGCATGAAAATGAGTTTCAAAAATGTACTTTATTGTGGCATTGTCCTCCTTTGCCCTTCGCAAATAGGGTTCTACCTCCCTAAGGGGATCAATAATGGCAACCTCGCCCCCGCTTTCAATATAATAGGCGCCCTGGGCCAAACAACCGGTATATATTTGTTCTATATGCATGATCTTGATTTGTTTACTGTTATTATTAATTGAACTCTTTTTCCTGGCAAAGACATAAGACCGCTTACTTCGGCAAGCTCAGCACAGGCCGTTTCTAGACATAAGACGTAAGACTTATGGCCGTGTAATCAACCATCGCTTTATTGCATTTCAACAGTGGAAAACATTCTTCATCATTTTTCCACACAATACTAACCAATAATCCTTTTTTGAACTATTTCGTTAACAAAAATAGGGGTATTGGCACATCCCTTCAGTAACTTGTGTTACGCTTTGTGCTATTTTCATAGGCCACCCGTTCTTCCAAGGCGGTGGAGGCCACATCCCCATCAAAATGTTTTACCGCCTCCGTGGTGCGCGCAAAAAGGTATTCCTTTTCCAGTACTTCCACGATACCGCTGCTAAAGATAACGTCGCGTGTGGGGCCCGTGGCCCGCGCTATGTAAAACTTGATGTCTCTCTCGTGCAAATCATCAATTAAGCGGACAAGCATTTGGGTGGCCGAGGAATCGATATAGTGGATTGGCTGGGCATTTAGGATAATGGCCCTAAGGTGGGGGCCCTTTTTTATCACTTCGGCCAGAAGTCTTTTCTTAAAATAATCCTTGTTCCCAAAGTACAATTGGGCATCAAACCGGACGATAAGCAAATCCTGGCGTACTTCGATCTCCTGGGCAAAACGATCGATGTTTCGGTAATATTCCGATCCTTTAATGCGCCCCAAAACGGCAAAATGGGGTTTGGAACTCTTATACACCATAAGGATAAGGGAAAACAGAACCCCTACCAGGATTCCCTGTGGTATGCCTATGAACAAAGTAACCAGGAAGGTGATAGTCAAAATCCAAAACTCGTCCTTCCTATACCGCCACAGGGCCTTGGGGTACGCCAGATCTATGAGGCCCAGGACCGAGACCGTTATAATACTGGCCAATATGGCATTGGGCAAATAATAGAGGATGGGGGTGAGAAAGAACAGGGCCAAGACTACCAGGATTATGCTAAAAAGGGAAGAGAGGTTGGTTTGGCCCCCGGCGGATCGGTTGACCGCCGAGCGTGAAAAACTTCCCGTAATGGGGTAGGATTGAAAAAATGACCCCAAGATATTCGCTCCGCCCAAAGCCATCAGTTCCTTATTGGGAACCATGGTTTCCCTACCACTTTTGTTTTCCAAGGACTTCCCGATGGATATGGCCTCCATATAGCCTACCAATGCCAAGATAAGGGCCATAGGCCAAATATCCCCGATATTTTTTAAGCTTATGTCCGGTATTTCAAAATGGGGCAAGCCCTGGGGAATGCCTCCCACAAGATGCACCCCATAAGATTCCAGATCAAAAAGATAGACGGCCAAAATACCCAATACCACTGCCAAAAGGATGGCCGGAATCTTAGGGTTCCAGGCCTTAAACCCCAAAAGCAGTATAATGCCGGAAATGCCAATGGCCAAATCCAGTATATGGGTATGTCCCAAGTTTTGCCATAGGGGCATAATCAAATCCTGTACATGACTACTATTGGGCATCGTAAGCCCCAGGAGATGCTTTAACTGACTAAAAATGATGATAATAGCCGCCGCCAAGGTAAAGCCCGCGATTACCGGCCTGGATAAAAAATTGACCAGAAAACCCATCCGGAATATCCCCAAAAGCAGTTGTATGGCCCCTACCAAAAAAGCCAGAAGAACGGCCATGGCCACGTACTCCTCCAAACTGCTTAAGGCCAGAGTACCCAATCCCGCGGCTACCAACAGCGAATCCAGAGCCACTGGGCCTACGCTTAACCGGCGGGAAGTACCCAAAAAGGCATATACCAGTACAGGTACCAATGACGCATACAAGCCGTATACCGGGGGCAGTCCCGCGATCATAGCGTAGGCCATCCCTTGTGGCACCAAAATAATGCCCACGGTAAGGCCCGCCGTTATGTCCTTAGGCAGCCAGCTTATTTTATAAGGTCTGGCCCAATCAAGAAATGGAAAAAACCGTTCCATGCGCCAAAAGTACCCATAATTGTAATGTGGCGCGGTAACCTGGGTTACAGGTAGGTTTTGTTAGCTTTTGTTTGTTTACTTTTTCGCGTTGGTAGCTATTCTAAATCCCAGGTCGTCTATTTTGAACGAGAATGGATGGCTTCTTCTTCGGGTCGTGGCCATAACGCTTCTTGCCAGATCACACCAACCGCCACCACGAAACACACGATAAAACGAAAAAGACATAGATGACGCACAAATTCAGCTATGGCCTATACACATTGCTGGCCACGAGCTTTTTATTACACTATTCGGATTGAGCTAATATAAGTCCAAACAATAAACAGAAATTGCAATGGAATTCTAAACCACAGATATGAAAGACCATTCCCATCAAATGTTCCTTTTTGATAATTTATATTATGAATCGAAGCATAAATATTCGCCGGTAACATCAACAATAGAAAAATAATTAAAGTCCATCCACTAATCATTTTTAAATTAGGGATAAGCAAGCCGATTGCCAAAAGAATTTCAAAAAGTCCCGTGATATAAACAAAGCTTGTTTTCAATGGGATAAATTGAGGTAGCATCATAGACATTCCTTTGGTAAACACGAAATGTCCAATTGCCGTAAAACATAACATTATTGACATTGCTATTCTCGCCGATAAGG
>JBCBSN010000299.1:0-5019 GCA_039819225.1 Bacteroidota bacterium
CGCTGTTCCGGAAAGAAAATCTGAAAACCATCCAGGGCAATGGCCGACGGATCCGCCTCTACCTGACCAAAATCGGGGTTTACCGTAAAATCCAAGGTTAGATCGTTGGTGATCCCTACTTTGCCATCCAATCCGCCATCTAAGGTAAGATCGTTACCGTCCCTAAATGGATTTCCGGGCTCCGCCTCATAGGTGTTGTACCTGCCCACTAGGTAGGGTTGGATCTCCAATTGTTTTTGGGGTTGTAGGTTTTTAAGTCCATGCAATTCTCCAAAATTGCTTACCCATCCAGGAGCATTTTGCGGACTGCGCTGCCAAACAGAGCGTTCTTCTTTTCTAAAAAAACGCCTGGTGGATTGTATGCCCCATACTTGTTCTTTTGCATTACTGAATTTCACTTGACTTAACGGAATTCTAATTTCTGCTGTCCAACCTTCTTTATCTATGTTGGTTTTGGCATACCAAATGGGGTTCCATGTACTGTCCCAACTTGCGCCATCGTTCGTAATAAACTCTTCTCCTTTGACCCCGGAAACTGAAATGGTAAAGGAATAGGCCGTGCGTAAATCCCCCAAACTGCCCAGATTTATTTCTACCCAGTCACCATCAAAGCCATCCCTACGGGATAATCGATTCACAATTTTATCGGGTTCGTCATCGTAACAGCGAAAGGCCACATAAAGGTTCTTTTTGTCATATAGAATTTTCATTTTCGAGGGGTAAGCCGGCGGCGTGTTTTCATCTGGGCTCCACTCCACATAATTACCACTCCATGCCACCAGATCCCAGGCGGGATCATCAATAAACCCATCTATTCTAGGTGCTGGTACTTTATCTATATAGGTGGTGTTGTACACTCTTTTTAGAATGGTATCCTGAGGCCATAGATATCCTGGCACTAGGAATGCCATTCCTAATGCAAAACACTTGATTGTTTGCATATTTAACTGATTGTTAAGTGGTTATAATGGAGGTCTTTCTTCTATTTTCATATCATCCAGATAACTTTGGAAGTCCGGTCGGTTTGCCTTTTTCAATATATTGTTTATCCATGATCGGCGTTCGTGGGCAAAAACCTCCAGTTCCCAAACACACAAAAGTGAACTGGTATTATAGGGGGATTCACGTATTATTTCCGGGGTTTTGTAATCGGTGAAATAAATTTGTGTTTGTATCATTTCGCCCCCGGTCCACCAGTTGAGTAATATCCAAACCCCTTCTCTAGCTTCATGGACAATCAAGAATGCCTTTTTGTATATGGGCAGATTTGATCGCTCTACTACTTTTAACCAATCGGGAAGTTTTTCAATTACGTTTACTAAGATGGATCGGGAGGAAAATCGATCCTTTTGGGTAATGGTATATAGTTTTATGGACCATTCGTTTTTCTGTATAACCTCAGAAGGGACTATATTCCTGGGTTTATAGGTTTCAAAAGTTGTACGCATTGATCTCCGGGTTTTAGAATTTTGTATCTGCATTTTATTTTGGCTTTGAGAGCTCCTCCTTCTGGCCGCAATATTTCTTGGAAGGGTACTGGGTATTTCAGGCCCATGACATTGGAGCTAATAGGTTCTTATATAGACTTTCCACTATGGCTAAGGCGCAAGCGTTTAAAAAATTCCAATGTTCGGGTTTTGCGATACGGATACATATAACTTCATTTCAGGGCTTCTTCGCGGGAGCTGGGTAGTGGTTTGCACAACGCTCACAATTGAACCCGATTTGGAAGATTACAGGTATCGTTCCTTTATGATATCCAAATGCCATATTTCATGTCCGATAATGGTAAATGCGGCCGCTCTAGCGGACATGGCTACAGCGTTGGCATAACCAATATTTATCAAGTCGTCGTGATTTAAACTGTTTAGCATGGATATGGAAGCATCTCTAACGGCGATAAATTCATCCAATAAATCCTTTAGTGATTTTTCCGAGGCTCCAGATGGTGCTATGTATACGTTTTGGTCAAAACCTGCCAAAGGTGTTTGGTCGTTTCTGGCTATTCTAAAACACCGATACATAAATATGCGCTCGGTATCAATGAGGTGCTGCAATATTTCTTTACAGTTCCATTTGCCATCTTCGTAACGGTAATCCAACTTTTCTTGTGGGATGCCCTCAAAAAAGCGGATAACTTCTTGCTTGCCCTGTTCAAAGCCGTTCTTTAAGGCAATGTTTTTATTTACCTTATAAATATAACACCCATAGTAGGGGTCGAATTCTTTGTCGTTTAAAGCAGTATTTGTCATAATCTTGAATTTATACCATTTCAAAATTCAAAACCAACTGATAAAAGGTTTCTTTTTGTGCCTTACTTCAAAATAAAATGTAGCCGTAGGCCCGGCTATGCCTAAATTTTCTTTTTTGTAAGCCAAAAAAACAATTCATTTTCTTTGATCGGTTTTGAACCACGAATTGGTATTATTTACTATTCAAAATTATTATATAAAAGCTCCTTTTGTAATTATATAATTAGGCATATTTATAATTATATATTATTTTTGAATATTTATTGGAACTATTTTCTTATTTATGAAGTTAGATGGGATTAACTGGAAAATTTTGGAAGTTTTACAGAAAAACTCAAGAATTGCGCTAAAGGATATTGCCAAGGAAGTTGGGCTTTCTTCTCCCACCGTGGCTGAGCGTATTCAAAAAATGGAAGAGTCGGGGGTGATACAGCAATATACTTCTCGACTTAACATGGACAGGATCGGCTACCCTTTGGGGGTCTATATTTCCATTAAGATCCGTTTTGGCCAAGTGGAACGATTTGAAGCGTATATTGGGACGGTACCCGAGATTTGTGAATGTCATAAATTGACAGGTCACGATTGTATGCTGATGAAGGGCTATGTAAAAGACCCAAAGCATTTGGAAAATTTGAATGCCCGTTTGGCCGTCTATGGGGAATTGACGACCTCATTGGTTTTAAAATCCATTGTCAACAGCAAAATCCATAAACAGCCTTTTTGACCAGACCATGGTTATCCTATTTTATTTTTTTGATACACAAGAAAACGAAAGGTATTGCCCTATTCAAAAAAATAGAACCTAGTGTATTAATTTCCTAATAAGCTAACTTATTTTTAGGACGTTTCCCATGTACGTCCAATTGAATGGTCTGGCCCTTGTTCTGTTGTAGGTATCCACATATTCCATTAGCTGTTCGACGAGTTGTTCCTTTTGGAAGGCTACAGATAAGCTTGGACATTATAGAAATATGTTTGGAACAATCGTTGGCTGAACACCGCAAAGCTGATGGAAGAAAACGAAATGCTCTTCAAGCTGAAGGAAATAGAATATGTCGATAAAATCGGCGAGATTGCCGTCTCCGGAAACGGGGGTATGGTGGAAACAATTGAAAGAGATTTTCTCTGTCTAATACGTAGAATGTTGGAATGCGTCAATGGAAGTTGGCGGATTTTCTTTTTTACCGCGCCCAATGTTCCCAACCAAGTAAGGAAGTGGTTTAAACTTTTTAGCCAATTTGAAAAAGTTTAAACCACTTCTGGGAAATAAACCCGACATAAAATTTATTCCTGGCTTATTGCGTTATAGAAGTATCTTCTTAGAAAAAGATACGAATGTTCGCAAAGAAATGTTTATTTGGCATTTATTTCATACTCCTTATCTCTCCAATCTTTTGCCTCGGCCAATATGAGGTAATTCTGGATTCCATCTCCTTTGCCAAGCGTATCGAGAGGCAGCCGCTTACCTTAAAAAAAATGGCTGTTCCAGTTGGGCTGACAGCCACCGCCTTGCTGATGACCAACGGTGATTTTGAGCAGGAACTGCAACCTAGGGTCAATCGTAACCTAAGAACGAATATCGATGATTACACCAGGTTTGCGCCCCTGGCCGTGATGTATATTGCCGACGGTTTGGGCGTAAAAGCTCAGAACCATTGGTTTGACCAAACAAAGAATGCGGGACTGTCCTTACTGCTTACCCAGGCAATTACCACTGGCCTAAAGATAAATATCGATAAGGAAAGACCTAATAGCGCAAATGAGGAAGCGTTCCCTTCTGGACATACCTCTCTGGCTTTTGCAAGTGCGACCGTGCTCTATGAGGAATTCAAAAATACCGAACCCATTTTAGCCTATTCCGGTTATGCTTTTGCTTTAAGTACGGCATACCTACGTATGGCTAAGAATAAACATTGGCTCTCCGATGTAATCCTGGGCTCCGCCCTAGGCATCGCAGTGACCAAGCTAGTCTACCACTTCGACTATCTTTTCTCTTGGAATCCTTTCAAGAAATCAGATAGGCTGATAATCTCCCCAACCGTGGATCAAGAGGGGACCGGAGTATACTTTTCTTTTAGATTTTGATCCTCCCATAAACGGACCTAAGGTAACTATCGAGAGAGTCAGGTGCCCCGGGTCGCGTTAAAGATTTTTTGGCGAAGCTTTGGATATGTAATTAGGTTTTCAACATACTTTTCACTCTTTATCGACTTGATTTTTCGTTCCAGACGTATGGCATGGGCATATTCACCACATTCGAACTTCAACAGTAAAGTCCAGTCGCCCGCAACGGAAGTATACGCTTTGGCACCATATTTGCCGCCATTATGGGCCTCGATTCTTGATGACAGATCCCCATGATAGGACCCGATATAGAATTTTGAAATGGAAGGGCTATGCAAGATGTAGGTATAGGCCATAGGGGAAACAAAAAAGAGAAGCTTTCGCTTCTCTCCGTGGTCCCACCTGGGACTGAACTATTCTTTTATTTGACTCATTTTCAGTAGTTTGTAAATCGCCGAAATTGATTACTCACCGAAAAACTCACCAAAACTATGTCGGATTTTAAATGTACTTATTTAATTTTAAATATAGCCATAATTAAATTGAAGGACCTCTTTTTAATGCATTTTCTAGCTCATTATAAAATCAAAATTTCAAACTACCAACCTCTAATTCATCCTCTTCTTTGTCAAGCCGAACTATTATCGTTTCCTTCTTTTCATTTGACCTACCATAGTTTGTAAACATCGTAACTTTCAAT
>JBCBSN010000300.1:0-4943 GCA_039819225.1 Bacteroidota bacterium
CCATTGCATTGCAACTCTTTTTTTGCCCGTGGTTTCCGGTTCCCAAACTACAGTCGATTAATCAATATCAAAGAAAATGATACACCGAAAATGGCTTAAGCGTCCGAACAAATTTCTTATCCCAATGCTTGGCATAATAGCCCTATTGGCTGCTTGTGGTGATACTAAGCAAATGAATGAAGACCTTAAAGCGGCATTTGAACTTCATAAGGAAGCCATTGAAATTCGTAAGATGGCAAAAGATAAAATGGCCCGGCTAAAAGCCAATAAGGATTCCTTATTCATTGCAACGCACACAGAAGACTTAAATTCTATTACCCGTTCGCTTGAAACATGGGACGAGCAACTGGTAGAAGTACCTGGTTTTGAGCATGATCCCAATCATTCCGATCATGACCATGACCATGATCACGACCACGATAATGGACAGGAACTGACCCCAAAGCAGCACTTGGAAGTACAACGGCATCTATTGGACGAAGTAAAAGCGATGGCCGAAAAAATAAATAGTATAAAAGAGTAGAACGGATTTGAGCAGGGTGGCAAGGCATCTTGTGGTTTTTTATAGATTTCCACAGGTCTTGAAGAATTGTTCCAAGTCGGATCCATGATACTATTACGGTATGATATTAAGTGGTTTGGAAATAGCTGAGCGAATGGGCAAGGATATAGGAATAGACCCCTATGATCCAGGTCAGCTCAACCCTAATAGCTATAACCTTCGGCTTCATAATGAATTGTTGGTGTACGATAATCCGGTGCTGGATATGAAAGTTGACAATGCGGCATCAAAACTGACCATTCCGTCAACTGGTCTGCAATTAGATCCGGGCAGGCTCTATCTTGGTCGTACTGTGGAACATACACGTACGGACAAGCTGGTTCCTATGTTGGAGGGCAGGAGTAGCATAGGTAGGCTGGGTATGTTCATACATGTGACCGCCGGTTTTGGAGATGTGGGGTTCAACGGGTATTGGACACTGGAAATCTTTGTAGTGCAACCTTTGATCATTTATCCGGCAATCGAAATTTGTCAAATCTATTACCACCATATAGACGGTGCCTATGCCACGTATGGGCAAGGAAAGTATCAAAATAACGAAGGTATTCAACCGAGCAAACTGTTCCAGGATTTTAAGCAGAAGGCATGACCAATAATGCGTTAAGATGCCACCATAGGGGCGCCCGGGGATATAAGTTCCAATAAAGAAAATAGATGCAGATGGATCTAAAGGATAACTATAAAGCCATAGAGCTGGAGGAAGGAACGGAGTTCATCCCCCAGTTTGATAAGCGCGGCGGCCTGCTACCCGTAGCCGTGCAGGAAACAGGCTCCGGACAGCTCTTGATGCTGGCGTCCATTACGGAAGAAGCCTTGCACCAAACGATAAAAACCGGTCTCGCTACTTTTTGGAGCACTTCCCGAAACAAACTTTGGGTCAAAGGAGAAACCTCAGGTGATTTTTTGACGGTAGACCATATTTTGGTGGATTGCGATCAGGATGCTTTCGTCTATCAGGTTACACTGCAGGGCGATGGCGTGTGCCATACGTATAACAAGAACGGTACGCACAGAAAAGCCTGCTTTTACCGAAATGTGGACGCCAAGAACAATAAGCTTCAATTCATCAAAGACTTGCAATGAACTCGTGTTAAGTTGTTTTTTTTAAGCGTCCCGATAGCTATCGGGATTAAAATTTTGTGCCCCGCCCAAAACGCTTTTACGGTTTTGACCTTGGTGTATTCCGTTCTACCGGTCCATCGGAGTTGTAAGATGTAAGAGTAGATCTGCGAGGAATTCTTTTGGATTGCATTATCTGCAGAGCATCATACAATGGACTCTCTCCAAATTCTAGAGGACCGACCTAAAGCTTCTTGGGATTTTTGACCCGCCTGTTGGTCAACGCCGTATCTATGACCTCGTGCATGTCCGTTACGTAATGAAAGGTAAGGCCCTTTAGATATTCCTGTTTTATTTCCTCAATATCCTTCTTATTGTCCGCACATAGGATGACCTCCTTTATTCGGGCGCGTTTGGCGGCCAGAATTTTCTCCTTGATCCCACCTACCGGCAGTACTTTGCCCCTGAGGGTAATCTCCCCGGTCATGGCCAAACTCTTTTTCACCTTCTTTTGAGTAAAAAGCGATACTAAAGAGGTAAGCATGGTAATTCCTGCACTGGGACCGTCCTTTGGTGTGGCACCCTCGGGCACATGGATATGAACATTGTACCGCTCAAATACCAGGGGGTCCAATCCAAACCGCTCGGCATTGGACTTGATGTACTCCATGGCAATAGTAGCGGATTCCTTCATGACCTTACCCAAATTTCCGGTAATATTCAGGGTACCCTTTCCTTTGGAAAGTATAGATTCTATAAAAAGGATGTCCCCGCCAACACTCGTCCAGGCCAGCCCGGTAACCACCCCGGCAACCTCGTTGTTCTCATACTTGTCCCGTTCCAATCGTGCTGGGCCCAAAACTTTACCAACATCGGCATTGTTTACCTTTATGCTATATTCTTCCTTGGTTGCTATACTTTTTGCGGCATAACGCACCATTTTGGCAATTTGTTTTTCCAGGGCGCGCACCCCGGACTCCCGCGTGTATCCTTCTACGATTTTCTCCAATTGGGGCTTACCTATTTTCAAATGTTTGGAGGAAAGTCCATGTTCCTCCAATTGTTTGGGCAATAGATGACGTTTGGCAATCTCTACTTTTTCCTCAATGGTGTATCCCGTTACATTAATAATCTCCATCCTATCCCTAAGTGCTGGTTGTATAGTAGAAAGATTATTGGCCGTGGCAATAAACATAACCTTGGAAAGGTCATATCCCATTTCCAGGAAATTATCGTGGAATTCATTGTTTTGCTCCGGATCCAGCACTTCCAACATGGCCGAGGAGGGATCTCCCTGGTGACTATTGGAGAGTTTATCTATCTCATCCAGGATAAATACAGGGTTTGAAGTACCAGCTTTCTTTATGCTTTGGACAATACGTCCCGGCATGGCACCGATATAGGTTTTGCGATGTCCGCGAATTTCGGCCTCGTCCCTTAGCCCCCCCAGGGACATGCGTACATATTCCCTGCCCAGGGCCTCCGCCACGGACTTGCCCAAGGAAGTCTTCCCTACTCCAGGAGGACCGTATAGGCAAAGTATGGGGGATTTCATATCGTTCCGTAATTTCAATACCGCCAAATATTCAATAATCCGCCGTTTTACATCTTCCAATCCGTAATGGTCCCGATCTAGAATGCGTTGTGCCCGTTTGAGGTCAAATTTATCCTTGGAGTATTCATTCCAAGGCAGATCCAGAATCAAGTCCAAATAGTTCCTTTGTATGGAATATTCAGCAACCTGGGGATTCATCCGCTGAAGTTTGGCCAGCTCCTTGTCAAAATGTTCCTTGACCTTTTTGCCCCATTTTTTGGTCATGGCCTTTTCCCGCATCTCCTGTACCTCTTCGTCATAGGAAACTCCGCCCAGTTCCTCTTGGATAGTCTTCATCTGTTGGTGCAGGAAATACTCCCGCTGTTGTTGATCCATATCGCTTCGCACCTTGGACTGGATATCGTTTTTTAATTCCAGTTTCTGGAGCTCAAGGTTCATATATTTTAGCGTCGCCAGTGCGCGTTCTTGAAGGTTGGCAATTTCCAGTAGCTCTTGTTTCTCCTGAACGCCCAAGTTAAGATTGGAGGATACAAAGTTGATCAGGAAAGAGTTGCTCTGAATGTTCTTTATGGCAAAAGAGGCCTCACTTGGGATATTGGGATTATCCTTAATGATTCTTAGCGCAAGCTCCTTGATGGACTCTATGATGGCCAAGAACTCCTGGCCGTCCTCATCCGGCCTTTCCTCCAGGGTCTCCCTCACGGTGGCCGTCATATATGGTTTTTTGGTGAGGACTTCGGCAATTTCAAAACGCTTTTTACCCTGTATGATCACCGTAGTATTCCCATCTGGCATCTGCAATACCCTGAGGATACGTGCCACGGTGCCCAGGGTATTGATGTCCTTTACATCGGGATTTTCCGTTCCTTCATCTTTTTGGGCCACAACCCCGATGACCTTAGATCCATTATTGGCATCTTTGATCAGTTTTATGGACTTGTCCCTTCCCGCGGTAATGGGGATGACCACACCCGGAAAGAGAACCGTGTTCCGCAACGGCAGAATGGGCAATGTTTCTGGAAGCCCCTCCTTACTCATCTGTTCCTCATCCTCGGGGGTCAATAATGGAATTAACTCCGAACCCTCATCGATCTCATGGAACGACATATTGTCAAAATTTGAAAAATTGGAATCTCCCATATTTTTATTTAGGTCATTCTGTCAGATATAGACAAAATTCTATGTTCAAAAATAACTTCGATATCTTCTGTAGAACCTATATTTACTGCAAAGCAGACCGATTCTATAGCAACAATACTGCCTAAAGAACAATTGTTATGCCATATCGCATAGAACCTGGAACATGTTTTTTTACAAAAAAGTGTAACAATCCGGAAATCTGCCTATCTCTTAGATAAACTAATCATCTTTTGAGCCACAAAGGAGAACATATTGATGCTTTATTGCAGCAATGCCTTAAAGGGAACCAGGGTGCACAACTGGAAATTTACAATCGGTATTACAAGGCGATGTACAATGTATCCCTAAGAATCGTAAAGGATAGTGCCGAAGCTGAGGACATCATGCAGGAATCGTTTTTAAACGCGTTTACGAAACTGTATATGTTCAAAGGGGAGGTAACCTTCGGGGCCTGGTTAAGGCGTATTGTAATAAACAACAGTATCTATCACTACAAAAAGCAACAAAAAAAGAACGAGGTTGCTTTGGAAAATGTAATGTACAAGGTCGAAGATAATGATGGAGTTCCTTCGGATCATGTGTTTACCGAACTGAAGGCTCAAAAGGTGATGGAAGCCATGAAGCGAT
>JBCBSN010000301.1:0-4896 GCA_039819225.1 Bacteroidota bacterium
CCTAAAAGAATTCAGAATTCGGAATTATTAATTCAGAATTATTGAATCGCCTACTACAAAAAATTAAAAATTATGCCAAGATCAGTAAATTCAGTTGCTTCCAGAGCCCGTAGAAAAAAGGTGATGAAGCAGGCCAAAGGATACTTTGGAAGACGTAAAAATGTGTGGACCGTTGCAAAGAACGCAGTGGAAAAGGCCATGCTATATGCCTATCGGGACCGAAGGAACAAAAAGCGGACGTTCCGCTCCCTATGGATCACCCGTATCAATGCGGGAGCACGCCTCCACGGCATGTCCTATTCCCAGTTTATGGGCAAGGTAAAAGCTAACGGAATAGAACTAAACCGAAAAGTATTGGCCGATCTGGCCATGAACCATCCGGAAGCGTTCAAGGCCATTGTGGAAAAAGTAAAATAGCAACACCTGTTTTGACCCATGTAAAATGAGGTCTGGAAAATATCTCACTTTCAAAAAACCGGTCCGCTTTGATGCGGATCGGTTTTTTGTTGCCCGATCAAAGTCAAGACCAATCTCCGTCCGGAGGCTCTATCCCGATGTTCACAAAGGTAGATCCCCTGCCAAACTCCCAGATTAAGCTTTCCTTGGGTTATCGGAACTTGCAAAGAACAACCCATTAGCGAGGCCTTTATATGGGCGGGCATGTCGTCCGCCCCCTCATACGTATGTATGTAATACGGGGCATCCTCCGGTACCATATGGTTCATATGACTCTCAAAATCCATACGTACGCTAGGATCGGCATTTTCATTAATGGTAAGACTGGCCGAGGTATGTTTTATAAAAACTTGTAGCATTCCAGTGCGTACGTCCCTTATCTCCGGAATGGCCCCCACTATCTTTTCCGTAATCAAATGGAACCCCCTTGGGTAGGGTCTTAATGTGATTTCCTTCTGATGAAATTCCATAAAGCCGTTGCTATTTACTGAAGCAATATATTCTCTAAAATAAACCATAATCCCGCGATAACAAATACCTTTGCCGTTTATAAAACAAACCTATGGACCTTTCCCAGATTAAAATGGTGGTCACCGATATGGACGGGACGCTATTGAACTCCCACCATGAAGTAAGCGAACGCTTCTTTGATCTTTTTCAACGGTTGCGCAAAAAGGGTATTCTTTTTACGGCGGCCAGTGGCAGACAATACAACAGTATTGTGGACAAATTGGATTCCATAAAGGAAGATATCATCGTGATTGCCGAAAATGGTGCCTTGGTCAAGGAACGGGAAACCGAATTGCTTGCCACTCCCCTATCTCCTGAACTAAAAAACAGCCTACTCACAAAGATTGAAGCGATAGAAGGAGCGCATGCCATGCTCTGCGGCAAATACAAGGCCTATTTTGACGGGAGATCTACCCCTTTTTTACAAGAGCTTAAGGAATACTATGCCAGTTTTGAGATACATGAGGATCTGAACGATGTGGGGGATGAAATCGTTAAGATAGCGGTATATCACAACCGTAGCGCCGAAGAATTCATCTATCCGCAAATGAAAGATCTGGAACATTTGGTAAAGGTAAAGGTCTCAGGACAGCATTGGGTAGACCTTAACCACGTTGATGCGCACAAAGGGTACGCCCTTGGAAAGCTTATGGAGCGCCATAAGTTATCTTCAAATGAAGTTATGGTCTTTGGCGATTACAATAACGACCTGGAAATGTTGGCACTGTCCGATTATAGTTTTGCGATGAAAAACGCACACCCCAAGGTCAAGGAAATTGCCAAGTATTCGGCTGGCAGCAACAATGATCATGGTGTAGAACGGGTTTTGGAGCGGTTGTTGGATGTTTGATGAAAGGTGTTCGGTGTTCGGTGTTCGGTGTTCGGTGTTTGGTGTTTGGTGTTTGGTGTTTGAAAAAATCAAATCCTTGTCAAGATTGCAATGGCCATCACGTTTTTTGTTTCTTTTTCCTTGCCGCGGGAAATAGAACATTGTTTAAAATAAGGCGGTAGCCAGGAGAGGTAGGATGTAGTTCAAGTTCTGTCTTGGGATCTCCTACCCGATGCTGATAATCCTCGGGATCGTGCCCTCCATAAAACGTAAAAAAACCCTTGCCCTTAATCCCATGTATGTAACGGGCTTCCCCATTGATTTTGTTTTCGCCTAGTACCAGGACCGTCGGTTTTACCTCGTCCCTGGTAAAAGAGGTCGTTTGCCCCATAAACCCTTTTACAAGGGCCGTGTGGTTCTGGCAAAGCATTGTTGGTACCGGATCCCACTTGGCCGAGAAATCCATCAAAGAAAAATAATCTGATTCCTTGGGAACCGTACCCCGCTTATTGGTCATATCTATGGAGGAGAACTCATAGCGCAACGGATTGCGCTCCAACACAAAACCTGTGAAGGCAAAAGTTCTATCAAAATCCAATTTATTCTGATAGTTGGCATCTGAAGGATCTCCATCGAACATCGGTTCACAGATATCCACGCCATCGGCGGCCAAAGCGATATCAAAACTATCGGTGGCTGAGCACATGGCAAACATAAATCCTCCTCCTATCACGTACCTTCTTATTTTTTGGGCAACGGCCCTTTTGGCCTCGGAAACTTTGTCAAAGCCCAATTTGGAAGCAAGGGCCTCCGCCTCCCTTTTTTGCTGAATATACCAAGGAGCCGCCCTGTAGGCTCCGTAAAACTTCCCATACTGGCCGGTAAAATCCTCATGATGCAGATGCAGCCAATCATAAAGGGCCAATTTATCGCCCAAAACCTCCTCGTCATATACGGTGACATAAGGAATTTCGGCGTAGGTGAGTACCATGGTCACGGCATCGTCCCATGGTTGATTTCCCTTTGGCGAATACACCGCTATTTTTGGTGCCTTTTCCAAGATTACCGCTTCCTGGTTTTGAGAAGGACTCGCAATTTGATCCAAAATACCCTGTGCCTGGCCATCCGAAAGAATTTCGAAGGAAACTCCTCTAATTTGGCATTCCTTGCGGATACTCTCCCCATCGGGCAACAGAAAAGATCCACCCCTATAGTTTAACAACCACTGTACTTTTTGTTGTTTGGTAAGCACCCAATAGGTCAATCCATACGCCTTCAAGTGATTTTTTTGGCCTTCCGCGTCCATTGGGATAAGAATAGAGGAAGCGAAAATCTGAAAGGAAAAAAGAAAAAAGAGAAGAAGGAAAAGATTTTTGTGCATGTACGTAACTAATGGCTTAGCCCAAAGATAACGCAAAACCAAGGGATTGGATTGCCCGCTGTGTTAAACGTTTTACAAAATACGAAATATGAAGTACAAAAAGTGAGCAGTAAACAGTAAGGCAGTAGTCGGTAGGCAGTGGGCAGTACATGCCTGGAATTTGGGATTTGGATTTTTTTGCGTTTGTATTTGACCCTGCCTCACCGGCAAGGAGGGCTTGAACTTGGACTTAAAAAGGCACATCATTATCCTCATCCAATTCCGGGTCATTGTTCATGGCACTTCCAAAAGCCTCATTGGCACTGGGCAGGTCTTTGGTCAAAAATGGGTTGTCCTCGTCCGAGTTCATTTTGGATTGGAACTCGAAGGGCGAATCAAAATCATCCAAATTATCAAACTTACCGAGTTGCCCGATAAACTTCAATCGAATATTGTCCAAGCCGCCGTTCCTATGCTTTGCAACAATAAACTCTGCCTGTCCCTGGGTGGGGGTACGCTCTTCGTCGTCCCACTCATCGATCTTATAATACTCCGGCCGGTAGATAAAGGAAACGATATCCGCATCCTGTTCAATGGCCCCGGACTCCCTAAGATCGGAGAGGATGGGCCGTTTGCTACCGCCACGGGTCTCCACGGCGCGCGACAACTGGGACAAGGCGATTACCGGAACGTTGAGTTCCTTGGCCAAGGCCTTTAGATTCCTTGAAATAGTAGATATTTCCTGTTCCCGATTGCCGCCCTTCTGACTACTTCCGGCAGTCATCAATTGGAGATAATCTATAATAATCAAACTTATTTTGTGTTGGGAGGCCAAACGCCTTGCCTTGGCCCTGAGATCAAAGATTGACAATGAAGGTGTATCATCGATAAACAAAGGTGCCTTTTCCAGGGTCTTCACCTTTACGTTCAGCTGCTCCCATTCGTGCTTTTCCAAACGCCCCGTACGCAACTTTTCCGAAGACAGGCCAGTCTCGGAGGATATTAAGCGCGTTATCAATTGTACCGATGACATCTCCAGGGAAAAGAAAGCCACGGGGATATCAGAGTTTACCGCCATGTTCCTTGCCATAGAAAGGGTAAGGGCGGTTTTACCCATACCGGGCCTTGCCGCCACTATGATCAAATCGCTTGGCTGCCAACCGGAGGTGAGCTTATCTACCTTGTCAAAACCGGATGGAATACCGCTAAGGCCTTCCTTATTTGCAATTTCCTCAATCCGCTTTTTGGCCTGGATCACCAAATTCTGGGCCGTTTCCGCAGAACGTTTCAGATTGCCCTGGGTAACATCGTACAACTTGGCCTCCGCGTTATCCAATAAATCAAAAACATCCGTTCCCTCATCGTAGGCCTCCTCTATAATCTCATTTGAAATCTTTATCAGGCTTCTTTGGATATACTTTTGAAGGATAATACGCGCATGGAACTCGATATGGGCCGAAGAAGCCACTTTTTGAGTCAGTTTTATCAAATAAAAATCGCCTCCGACCGATTCAAGCCGACCATCCTTCTTTAGTTGGGACGAAACGGTTAATAAATCCACCGGCTCCGAAGTTTCGAACAACGTAAAAATGGCTTCGTAAATATACCGATGGGAGTCCTTATAAAAAACCTCTGGATGTAAGATATCTATTACCTCATCCACACCTTTTTTATCTATCATCATCGCTCCTAACACAACTTCCTCTAAATCAACTGATTGAGGAGGTATTTTTCCGCGTTC
>JBCBSN010000302.1:0-4876 GCA_039819225.1 Bacteroidota bacterium
TTAAAATCAAAAAAGCTGCCTGAACTTCAGGAAATAGCAAAAGGACTTAGTGTTCCAAAATTCAAGACACTTAAAAAATTGGACCTAGTTTACCAAATATTAGATTTGCAGGCGACCAATCCAACGGCTACCTCCGAGGCCGGAACAACACCAACCGAAGCCACTGTTACGCCCACCGAAGAAAAACCAAGAAGAACAAGGGTTTCCCGTGAAAGACATACTGCGGATAAAAATGAAAGTACTCCCGCAAAACAAGGGGAAAAGAAACCCGATGATAGGCAACAGCAACGACATACCAATAACGGCCAATCCAAAAAGGACCAACCAAAGACATCTTCTACCTACAATAAGAACCAGAATAAAAAGAATACCGCCCATCAACAAAAAGGCGGCCAGGACAAACGTAACAGCAATTTTGATAAGGACTTAAAAAACCGGTATAAAGAGCCAGAATTTGAGTTTGACAGTATTATTGAAAGTGAAGGCGTACTGGATATTATGCAGGATGGTTACGGGTTTTTGAGATCCTCGGACTACAATTACCTTTCTTCCCCGGACGATATTTATGTATCTCAGTCGCAGATACGCCTGTTCGGCCTAAAAACCGGGGATACGGTACTAGGGAACGTTAGGCCTCCAAAAGAAGGTGAAAAGTATTTCCCCTTAATCAAAGTAAACAAGATAAACGGCATAGACCCCCAGGTGGTACGTGACCGTGTTTCCTTTGAGCATTTGACACCCCTTTTCCCGCAGGAAAAATTTAAATTAGCAGAAAGACAGAGCAATATTTCTACACGAATCATCGATTTGTTCTCCCCTATCGGCAAGGGACAGCGGGGCATGATCGTATCCCAGCCCAAAACGGGAAAGACCATGCTGCTCAAAGACATTGCCAACGCCATAGCGGCCAATCATCCGGAGGTATACCAGATTATCCTTTTGATAGACGAGCGTCCCGAAGAGGTCACGGACATGCAACGCAATGTTCAAGGGGAGGTGGTGGCCTCTACCTTTGACAAGGAGGCCACTGAACATGTACGGGTGGCCAACATTGTCCTGGAAAAGGCAAAACGTCTGGTAGAATGTGGCCACGATGTTGTAATACTGCTGGATTCCATTACCCGTTTGGCAAGGGCTTACAATACCGTACAGCCGGCATCCGGTAAAGTTTTGAGTGGGGGTGTGGACGCCAATGCGCTACACAAACCCAAGCGCTTCTTTGGAGCGGCACGTAATATAGAAGGGGGCGGATCGCTATCCATAATCGCCACCGCGCTTACGGAAACAGGATCAAAAATGGACGAAGTAATCTTTGAAGAATTCAAAGGTACGGGCAATATGGAACTACAGTTGGATAGACGTATCTCCAACCGACGCATATTCCCCGCCATTGATCTGGTTTCCTCCTCGACAAGGAGGGACGACCTTCTATTGGACGATAATACCATACAACGTATGTGGATACTGCGGAAATACCTGGCGGATATGAACCCGATCGAAGCCATGGAGTTCCTTGAGCAACGTATCAAGCAAACCAAGAACAACGATGAGTTCTTAATGACCATGAACCAATAACTCGGTTTACCGATCACTATATCTAAAAAAGCCCGGCAAATGCCGGGCTTTTTATATCTGTTCAACTCATGTGATTTTTCAGTTAATTCTCCGTATTCGGAATCAGTACTTGGCTAATAACATGAATCACCCCGTTCGAGGCTTGTATATTGGCTACTAAGATTGTACTATCGTCATCCCCGGTGCCATCCTCGATACGTATGGTATTGTCTCCCGTAAAGAAAAACTGCAGGGTATCCCCTTCCAAGGTGGCCGGGGACTCTTCGCCGTTCTCAATATCGGCAGACAGGATATTGGGACCTCCTATGACGTGATGGGACAATACAGCATTTAGCGCATCCTCATCAATATCCTCTACCGTACTCCAATCCGGATTGTCCTGAAAAAGAGCATCAAAAGCTTCATTGGATGGGGCAAAAACGGTATACAATCCACTTTCGGAAAGTATAGTAACAAAATCTACCGAGGGTGTAGCGGTGGTCAAGGCCGTGAGTAAATCCGAAAATCCAGGATTTCCCACTATAAAATCGGGTAATGTGGGCAACTCTATGACCGCATCGACCATATGAACGGTACCGTTGGAAGCGATAAGATCTCTTCCATTTTGGATGATTTGGGCCCCATTGTTAAAACGGATACCGTCATTGCCATTGACCAGCATATTAAGGGTAACATTCTCTACCGGCCCGCTAGCAGATGTTTGCAGATACCCAACCTGGCCCACCAGATTATCAATTCGAAACTCTTGGATAATTACATGGTTGAGCAGCAATTGCCGGAGTGTTGCCTGCGGTACCGCGTTTACATCGGCGAAATCATTGTTCTCTAAAAAGGTAGTAAACGCGGCATTGGTGGGCGCCAAGACTGTAAAAGATCCGGGACTGTCCAAATCTTCCAATAAATCCGTCCGTTCCAAGGCCTCCGCCAGTATGGATAAATCGTTGGTATTTCCCGCCAAGTCCGCTATGCTGGCATCCGGCCTGTCCGGACCATTATCATCGTCAATGCAGGAAACCGTAACTAAAGCGGCTACTAAAATGTAGAAAAGTCTCTTTGGCATACACAGATTTGTCATAATACTAGGAATTAGAATAATTTGTTCATCATTCCCTAGATTTAAGAAACCTAATTTCGTTGCCTTTCATAGAAGACTTTAACATTTGTGCCTGTAAAAAGAATGGAATACATCATAGGCTCTGGTAAAGGTCCAAACCATGGATATATCTCGGGGTAGAAACAGAAAAACGCCTACTTTACAGTAGACGTTTACAAAAATATCACAAAAGCTAGACAGACTAGAGCGCAGCCACGTGTTTCGCCAATTTGCTCTTTAGGTTGGCAGCCTTGTTGGCATGGATAATATTGCGCTTTGCCAATCGATCTATCATGCTCACTACCCCGGGTAACATGTCCTCGGCATCTTTTTTATTCTCCTCCGAACGCAATTTCTTGATTGCATTCCGTGCGGTTTTATGTTGATAACGATTGCGTAGCCGTACTGCGTCGTTCCTTCGTATTCTCTTTAATGCCGACTTGTGGTTTGCCATTTTTTCTAATTATAAATTATAAATCCGGAAATGCGAATTCTCGAATTTTTATTCTAAATCCCGAATTTTCAAAGTAGCCCGTAGGGGAATCGAACCCCTGTTACCAGGATGAAAACCTGGCGTCCTAACCCCTAGACGAACGGGCCAAACACATAACTCAGAATTCCAAATTCAAGAATTTTGAATTATTTTGTAGCCCGTAGGGGAATCGAACCCCTGTTACCAGGATGAAAACCTGGCGTCCTAACCCCTAGACGAACGGGCCCTTTTGGAATGATGGGTTAAAGATTACGGAACCAAGGTTTTTAGGGCAATACACAGTGCCATAGCCAAAACCCATAACTTCAACCACTACCTAAAGAAATCAATGTATCCCTTAATACCTTTCAGGCGGGTGCAAAAATACAATTATTTTTAACTATGGCAATAACGCTATCCCATTTTTTAATCCGTATCCTGATACGCTCCTAATCTTGCTTATTGGGAACTTATTGCCAAGAATCCTGTCCAAATCCCAAATTTCAGGTTGGCACACAGCAAACCTTCCAGTTCCGTTCCCAAAAAAATTTAAACAGGCCCTTAATACGCCTTGGCGAAAAGCACCCTTCCGGATGAGGGTTGGCCGGTAACCATACAAAAGCCCATTTCTTTTTTTGCATCGATGGGGATACATCTAATGGTAGCTTTGGTTTCCTGTTTGATCTTTTCTTCCGTCGCCGCTGTACCATCCCAATGAGCGGACAAGAATCCTCCCTTTTCCTCCAAAAGCGCCTTGAACTCCTCATAGGAGTCGACAAGGGTAATGTGCTCTTCCCTATGAGCCATTGCCTTTTTGTAGATGTTGCGCTGTATGTCCTTCAGTAGGAATTCAATCTTTGCGATTACCTGGTCCATGGGAACGATCTCCTTCGTCAAAGTATCCCTACGAGCCACCTCATAGGTTCCGTTTTCCATATCCCTTTTTCCAATGGCCAAACGTACTGGAACTCCCTTAAGTTCATAGTCATTGAACTTAAAACCCGGTTTGTGGGTATCCCTGTCATCATATTTAACGGAAATACCCTTTTCTCGTAATTCCCTTATCAGAGGGGCCACCTTTTCTGAAATGGCATCCAGTTGTTCCTCACCCTTATAAATAGGAACGATGACTACTTGTATAGGGGCCAATTTAGGCGGTAACACCAGACCGTTGTCATCGCTATGGGTCATGATCAAGGCACCCATAAGTCGTGTGGACACCCCCCAGGAAGTAGCCCAGACATATTCCTGTCTTCCCTCGCGGGTGGCGAACTGCACATCAAACGCCCTGGCAAAATTCTGTCCCAAAAAATGGGATGTCCCGGCTTGTAAAGCTTTTCCATCCTGCATCAGCGCCTCTATGCAATAGGTTTCCACGGCACCCGCAAAACGTTCGCTTTCGGTCTTTATTCCTTTGATTACGGGCACCGCCATGTGCTCTTCTGCAAACTGGGCATAGAGGTGCATTATGGTTTCCGCTTCCTGGACGGCCTCCTCCATTGTCTCATGGGCCGTATGGCCTTCCTGCCATAAGAACTCCGCGGTCCGCAAAAAAAGCCGGGTTCGCATTTCCCAACGCACCACATTGGCCCATTGGTTGATTAAAAGGGGCAAGTCCCTATAGGATTGAATCCACTTCCGGTAAGTATCCCAAATTATGGTCTCGGAAGTGGGCCGCACTATAAGTTCTTCTTCCAATTTCGCTTCGGGGTCCACAACGATCCCGTTACCTTCTT
>JBCBSN010000303.1:0-4835 GCA_039819225.1 Bacteroidota bacterium
ATAAGCCCAAGACTAGTGCTTGATGATGAATCAATTTTCATAATTGTCGTTGATAAGTCTGAAAATATTCATCCAATTCCTGACCACGTGATTGGAACAAAAGGCTTAGAAAGTTTTGAAGATTATTTTAGATTAGACCCAATTCAAAAGGAGTGGGAAAAATTCGAGTATAATGACCACTATGGAAAAGTTGATAAAGTGATTTATCCGAAAGAAGAGTACTGGAAAGATTTATTTGACAAAGATTGGAAATTGAAAATTAGAGCTCTTTACAGTTGGGTCAAACCGAAATCATTTTATGGAAATCTAAATAAAAAAACGTTGGGTAAAAACATATAACGACAATGTGCGTTGATTTCTACTACATCCAAATCAAATCGGAGTTATTAAGGCCTTTGGCGAACCAAAAAACAGTAATCCAAAACCATAAGTGATATCTAGATGTGACTGATTATACTAATTTAGTTAACTTAAAAACTACTTAGATAACTTCAACACCATCGCCATATAGGGCTTTGCCGGAAGGGTCACCGTATCGTCTTTCCCAAACGTTTTATCCAAAAGAGTATGTTGTCCTTTTTTGGTATCAATAAGTTCAACCGTATACTTTTTGTCCTTGGGCAACTCCGTAAAGTGCCACTCCCGGTTTTGGTATTCCCCCAGATAATAGAGAAAATACCTATCGTCTACTCCAGCGCGGATATGGTTTAACCGCCAATCCGTACCCATAGGCCTGAGATGGCCGGGCACCTCGTTCAATACCTTCTTTAACGTATGCAACTCTCCTTCGGAACTCCCGATAAACGTACCCCCCTGACGAAAAAATTGATATCCCGTCCCATCTTGCTCAAGGCCTTCTCCATGGGTAGCATAGGCCCCCAATAGGGTCATTAACCAAAAACGATGTCGTATTGCATCCCCGCTAAGGGCCACAGTTCGGTTATCCCCGTTACCTTCGTAACAAAACTCATCGAAAATCACAGGCTTCCCGTATTGTTCCCGCAACGGTATACTTCTCCACCAAGATTCGCTTTGGGCACTTACATGGGTCACCCAATCCTTGCTATGATCGTACCATTGGGCCGCATTGTGAATGGATCGCAGTCGCGCATATGGATCCTTATCCTGGAAGAATTGAAAATAGCCGTCCCAATCCGCCATATTCCGATTTTTCATTAAATCGAATTCGTTGGCCATGGACCACCAAATATTCCGATAGGCTCCAAATCGGGCATTGATGTAGTTAAGAAAAAGGTACTGCTCTTTGCGGTTCATCGTATCAAATCCCCAAACGTCTTTGTCATAAGGGTGAAATACAAAAAGATCTACTTGGATCCCCAATTTCAACAGTTCCCGGATATAGGTCTCATAGCGCTGAAAATACGCCGGATTAAAACGGGTAAAGTCCCATTCCTTGCCTTGGCCTTCAAACGGATATAATTCATAGGATGTACCACTGGGAGCGTGGGGCAAAAAAGCTACCCGTATCTTATTGAAAGGAGACTTTTTTAAGGACTTCAGGGTTTTCTCCCGAGTCTCCTGGGTCTGTTGGATCCATCCATATGCTGTAGTGCCCAAGGGATAAAACGGCTGACCCTCTGCATAGGAAAAATAAAAGGTATCCTTGACCACCACGGGGCCATGGTTCTCCCCGCTTGGTGCAATACATAAAAACCTTCCTTCTTTATGATCAACCCTACGTTGATTGCTAAAGGTTTTGTAGTGCCATAGCCCTTCCTTTGAAGGCATAAACCGGATTTTGTACTGACCATTCCCATCGTAAAATCCGGATACTTCAACTGTATCGTTACCTTGATAAAAGAGCGCCTTCAAACCCACCTCGATGAAGGGATTGCCATTTTTTTTGCCCTGCAGCTCCAACTCAAAGACATCCCATTTTTCTACGGCAGTTTGTCCCAAAAAGATAGAATGGACCAAAAGCGTAAGTCCAAATAGCACAGGGAAGGACTTAAATCGGTTACCTAGGAAAAGAAAAAAGAAAGAAATTCCTGAAGTGTTTGGCGCCGGCTCCAACTTATGCGTTATGGGAACCATCGCAATAGGGTGGATTCTTCGTTTGCTTGCAGGTACACATCCAAGCCTCCTTGGATTCCTCCGCCTCGAAGACCAAGGGCGGTGTTGCCTTTTGTTCCCTGTGGGAACCATCACAAAATGGCTGATTTTCACTATGGCTGCAACTGCACCATGAATACCGCTTTCCTTCTTCTAGTTCTACGGGTACCGGGGAATAATTAGTGTCGCTCATAACAGTAAAAGTTTGGAACGAATTTAAGCTCTAGGAAAACAAAAAAGAATAACCGTTTCTAATTTTTAGCTAGTCCAAATAGGCGTAATATCCTATGGAGTAGGTTTAGCAAAAACCGTTTGAACTCCCGAAGCAGGGATGTCGTTCTTTCCTTCATGAACAGGGAGACCCATCTTATTTTGCCTTTAATTTCCTCCTTTTCCACCTCGTACTTAAGGGCCAAAAAAGAACAAAGTACCATAAACCCTATAGCACCGAGAATAGCCACCCATGGATGAAGGGAATGGTGGAAAAAACGATATAGCCCTAGACCGGTAAAGCTTCCGTAAAGCACTATAAAATGAATGACATAGATGGACAAGGTGCTCTGCCCGATTTTAAGCAATACAATATTGTTCATAAGGGACCGAAATGTCATAAATAGGGCAAAGACCACGAAAACATCTCCCAATCGAATAAAAAGGTAATTGTTGAAATAAATATCGGCAAATAGCTGAATTCCAGTACTCGTATACAATTTATGAAACAAATCCGATGAGTAAAAGATTAAAGCACTCCCGACCAAAAAACAAAGACCTATAGCTACTGTATACAAGTGTCCGAAGTTCCTGAACCGGGTAAATAAAATAGAAAGAAACGCACCCAAAGTGGTGTACCCAAACCATGGAAGAATAGTAAACACAGATCCATTGGATTTTGTAAAATAATTGGCCAGGGCATCCGGTAGCAAGGGATAGGTAAATTCCTTATATACTGGCTCCAACAAGAACAATACAAAGGTGGTTCCCAAAAGAACACAGGGCAGGGCCCATTTCCCTAGTTTAAAGGTCAACAAATAAATGCCTACTATGCCCAAGAGGGAAAGACCGATACAGTGCAGCACATCTACCAGATAAAAGGAATCGTAAATCTCACCTTGGAACAGTCCAAAAAGATTTACCCGTAACAAATAACCGATACAAAGCAATTGTAATCCCCGCTTGATGCCTTTACCTACTCTTGGATTATCCCATCCCCTTTGGGGCACCCGAATCAAAAGATAGGTAAAGATAAATCCAGAAACGGTAAAGAATACCGGTGCCGTGATACCTCTAAAATACTTCCAGATCGTATAGCCGAAATCCGAGTTATCCCGGAAATCCATATCCAATAATCCATCTATAAAATGCCCCTGGAGCATCATAAGGATGGCCCATGCCCTCATGGCATCTATAAAATACAATCTTTTGGTCTTATTCGGCACGCTTACACTTTCAACCTCCGCCCGGAGCATTCTACGGACGTATATACTTGTAAAACAGCTCTTTTGGATTACCCTGACACCAAAATTAGCCAAAATACTCGCAAATCATTGGCTTTTACCCTATTTTCGTCGAATAACGAAAAAAACGCCCTAATGGCTACGATATTGGCATTTGCCGGCAGTAATTCCTCTACCTCCATCAATTTCCAATTGGTAAAATATACCGCCTCCTTAATTAAAGATCACAAGGTGCAATTGTTGAACATGGCGCATTTTCCCTTTCCGATGTACAGTATAGATTATGAAAGGGAAAAAGGGTTTTCCAATTCCCTGGTAGAGCTTAAAGAAGATATCCAAAATGCGGCCGGTCTGGTGATTTCGGTGAATGAGCACAACGGGAACCCTTCCGCTTATTTTAAAAATCTAATTGATTGGCTTTCCCGGTTGGAACGTAAGTTCTTATTGAACAAGATTTTGTTTCTAATGTCCACTTCCGGTGGCAAAAGGGGAGGAATAGGTTCTTTGGAAGTCGCTGCGAAAACCTTGCCGCGCTTTGGCACAAAAGAAATTATTACCTTCTCCCTGCCCAATTTCCAGGACAACTTTGACATGGATAAAGGAATAACAACTAAGGAATTGGCCGTTTTGCACCAGGAAAAACTTGGGGAGTTCCTTTCCAAAATATAATTCTTGAGAAAAGAGGTTTCCTTTACCGTTAGGGATATCCGGGCCTTTAAGGATTCTCTTTTGCTATGGGCGCAGCGGTTCACGGAAATTACTTGGTTGGACAGTAATCTACATGCGGATCCTTATGGCTCATTTGATGCTCTTTTGGCCGTGGGTGCCCTAACTTCCATTAGAATGGGTTCTCAGGGTGCTTTCCAAAGTTTGCGCCAGTATCACGAACAAACCCGGGATTGGCTGTTCGGTTATCTTTCCTACGACCTTAAGAACGATGTGGAACGGCTACGATCGGAGAACCCGGATAAACTGGAATTTCCGGACCTTTTCTTCTTTCAACCCAAAAAAATGATCCGGATACGGGGAAATCAGGTAGACTTCATGTACCAGAAGCATTATAGCGATGAAATCGAATCGGATTTTGAGTACATTTCCAAAGGTATCACGGGAAAGGGGATAAGCACTTACGGAGAACCGGATATCCGTATCCATATGGGCATTTTTAAAGATCAGTATTTTGAAAAAGTCCGGCAAATGAAACACCATATTCATCGTGGTGACATCTATGAGGCCAATTTTTGTCAAGAATTTTATGCCACCAATACCCAAATAGACCCGTTTAGAACCTATAAAAAACTAAACAAA
>JBCBSN010000304.1:0-4792 GCA_039819225.1 Bacteroidota bacterium
ATTAAGCCTGTAATGACCTAGGCCTTCCAACTCTGAAATTAGGCTTAGCACGGAAGGCCATTCTTCCGCAAACAGGGAGTTCGCCGAAGATGAGGTCATTTTTGCATATGACCATTCCTCAGATCAAAATCCGCGGGACGGAAACGGTCTTGCCGCAACGGTAGGTTGGGGTTTTTGGGCCCCTTCCGAAGACTTTTTAAATGCCTTTGAAGAGAACGATCCCCGACTTCTATACACCATAGACGTAGCAAATAGGCATCCAGGTAAACTACTTGGATCTACCACCGAGTTTAAGGGAAATGATGACTCGCCCGGGAACAAGGTATTCATTCGGTATGCCGATGTATTGCTATGGAAGGCAGAGGCACTAAACAATACTGGGGATTCCGCAGCAGCCATTACCATAATCAACCAAATAAGGGCCAGGGCAAGAACCACTCCTGCAGCAGATGGCTCGGTCGTCCCGGAGGGTACGCTTCCCGATAGGATCGGTGGTGATGAAAATCAAATAAGGGAATGGATAATGCAGGAAAGAAGAGTGGAACTGGGATGGGAAGGTCATCGATTTCTAGATTTAAAAAGATGGGGAACGGCCCAAAGTGTCCTTACCGCTTTGGGAAGAAATTTTAAGGATTTTAATACACTTTACCCCATTCCTCAACTAGATATAGATAAATCCGGTGGAACAATCGTTCAAAATCCGGGATACTGAAACACTGTGTTGCATGTTTAATACAATGCCATTGAACAGGGCCATAAGGATGAAGTTGAGTTGTTTGAGTTAGTTTTGGAAAAGGAGGGTAGTATGCGCTATACTGTCCTCTTTTTTAAAGGGCGTATTCGCCTTTTCCAAGAGCGGAAAACTTACTACACTAAAGTATCCTAGAATAAGGATCAATACTTTTAAAAACCCGCACCGTCATAATTTCATTATTGCCATACTGTCATTTTTATCAATGGTTGGGGGTTCTGGTGTTCAAAAAGCCAGTGCCGGGTAATTTCCCAAATACAGCTTATATAACAAAGCATGTCAGATATATCAAATAGATTCAAGCAAAACCCAATTTTAAGACCGGAAGACCTAGTTCCGAGCCATAAGGATATGGTCATTGAATGCATACTCAATCCGGGTGTATTCCAATATGAAGGAAAAATAGGATTGCTTGTACGTGTTGCAGAGCGTACAGTGCAAAAAGAAGGTCAATTATCCGTTCCCATTTATAATGCAAAAGGAGCCATTGAAATTATTGATTTTGACCTGGAGGACCCGGACTTGGATGCTTCCGATCCAAGGGTAATCCATTATAAGGGAAGGGACTATTTAACAACCATATCGCATCTGCGTATCCTTTTTAGCGAAGATGGCATTGTATTTAAAGAATCTTGGAGCTACCCCCCGATTTTTGGAAAAGGGGCCTATGAATCCTACGGGATAGAAGACTGCCGGGTGTCCCAAATAGACAAGTTGTACTACCTTACCTATACAATGGTCTCGGACAAGGGTGTGGGAGTAGGCTTGAGGACCACGGAGGATTGGAAAAACTTCGATACAAAAGGGATGATTTTTAGCCCTCATAATAAGGATTGTGCCATATTCGAAGAAAGGATAAATGGTAAGTACTATGCGTTGCATCGGCCTAGTAGCCCTTCAATAGGCGGCAACTACATGTGGCTGGCGGAATCACCGGATGGTCTTTATTGGGGCAATCATAAATGTATAGCCAAAACCCGAAGAGAGAAGTTCGATAGTGGTCGTATTGGTGCGGGTGCCGCCCCCATAAAAACTGAAAAGGGATGGCTGGAAATCTATCACGGGGCTACCGAATCGAATCGATATTGTCTAGGAGCCATTTTATTGGATCTGTATGACCCTTATCGAGTAATTGCCCGATCGCAAAAACCGATTATGGAGCCCAAGGAACCTTATGAACTTAACGGATTTTTTGGAGAAGTAATCTTTACCAACGGACATCGGGTCAACGGAGACCAAATTCAAATGTATTATGGAGCGGCCGATGAATTTATAGGCATGGCCAAGTTTTCCACAAGGGAAATCCTAAAATCCTTGGGACAGTAATGAGCAAATTAAAAACTGTGGGCTTCAAGGATTTTACCCACGGGGCCAAGATATTGATATTGACCAATATTATCTATGCCTTCGTACTCCCTGTAATAGATATTTTTGTAGCGGCCTATATCATGAGAAACTCCAACGACCCTTCCAAAGTTATGATGTATCAATTGGCAATATATACGGGGATACCGATAACCTTTTTCATCAATGGCTATCTCTTGAACCGTATCAATATAAAACGTCTCTTTTCCTCGGGAATGTTGTTGAGCGGGGTTTCAATGGTGTTTATGATGTCGTTAAAGGAAATCAATTATACCGGATTAATACTTGCCGGACTGATTATGGGAATGTCCTTTGGCTTTTATTGGGCCAACCGGGATTATCTTGTTATTGCGACCACTAAAGATCATGTGCGTAATTTTTACTATGGCCTGGAAACTTTTTTCTATACCATTATAGCCTCCTTTGTACCTATTTTGATCGGTTGGTATCTCGTACGGGGCAATGGGGATACCCATGAAGGCATTAATGAAAGCTATAGAATAGTTACCGGGGTAGTTTTCCTTATTACGATTATCGCTTCGGTAGTTTTTCATTTTGGAACGTATAAAAAACCAAAAAATGAGAAGTTTCTATACTTCAAGTTCCATAAGCTTTGGAACAAGTTACTTCAATTGGCCTTGTTAAAAGGTTTGGCACAGGGTTTCATCGTTACGGCACCGGCCATGCTCATGATGAAGTTTTTTGATTCTGAAGGGGTCTTGGGTACTGCCCAATCCATAGGCGCAATTATAGCTGCGGTTATCATGTTTGTATTGGGCAAAGTATCAAAACCTAAGCATAGATTGGCTATTTTTAGCGTGGGACTGATTTGCTTCTTTTTAGGTTCATTTTTTAATGCTATGCTTTTTAACCCTACAGGGGTAATCCTTTTTATGTTCCTATTATTGATTGCCAGACCAGTTCTGGATATTGCATATTTTCCTATTCAACTTAAGGTAATCGATATACTTTCCAATTTGGAAAATAGGAATGAGTTTTCCTATATCCTTAACCACGAATTTGGGTTGTATGTGGGCCGTTTTCTGGGAGCTGGTTCATTTCTGGCCATTGCTTATTTAAGGGATACCGATTTGGCGTTGCGATATGCACTATTGATTATTGGGGGGCTTCAGTTACTTTCGATTGTTATCGCTAAAAAATTGTTGGATCAACAAAAAATGATTGAAAATGATGTTTCGTAAGAAAATATCTGTACTAATGATAATAGGTGTTTGCTTATTTGTAGGGTCATGCGAACCCCCGGCATACACTACACCTATTCCAATAGAACAATTGTCCATTGATCGGATAACGCAGATGCCCAACTCCCCAACTCCATTTAAGATTATGGATTTTAACCAGTTGGCAAAGGATTTCGATGCCAAAGTCTTTGATTTTGATCAAAAAGGGGAATACTGGCCATTAATATGGAAGGACGATTCAAGAAAAAACTTTGATCGTGAAACCTTCGGAATATATACGGCGATGGGCGATGTAAGGCAGGGCAAGGAACATTATAATGGCATTTTTCATGAATCCCTGGCAAGTATTGGCGCTGTTTTGGGAGCTAGTCTGGTAGGGATCGACAAGTCCGATCAGAACGGGGAGAATTATGTGGCCATGTTAAAGAACTACTTTAATTCGGAAACCGGATGGGATATTATAATGAACAATACTTGTCCCGAAGTGGCACTACTTGGAGGAGGCTATGGCAGGGACTGGTGGTATGATGTATACCCCAACCTTTTGTTCTATGCGGTTTCCGACCTGTACCCCAACGAAGATGTTGACTCCCTTTTGAGAAAGATTGCGGACAAGTTTTATGAAGCGGATTGTATTTTGGACGGGGACTACGCCCATACGTTTTTTGATTATGGAACTATGGAACCGAAAAAATCATGGATTTGTAGTCAACAAGATGCTGCGGCCGGTCATGCCTTTGTTTTGTATGCCGCATATCAGATATGCAAGGATGAAAAATATTTGCACGGGGCCAAATCCGCTCTTGAAACCCTTTTGGGGCAAGAGGAAAACTATTTCTATGAAATCCTCATGCCTTTTGGCGCCTATTTGGCCGCTAGGATGAACGCAGAACAGGGTACCCAATACGATTTTGGAAATATCCTGGATTGGACGTTTGACGGCACCTCCGTTTGTAGGGAAGGTTGGGGGGTTCTTGTCGGCAATTGGAACGGGTATGATGTTTCCGGTATTTTGGGTAGCACAGTAGGGTTTAATCCGGTCAACGGGAATTTACAAAAAGAACATGGGGAAGGGTTCGGTTTTTTAATGAATACATTCGATGCCATGTGGCCCTTGGTACCCATGGTACGCTATGATCAACGTTATGCCAATGCAATTGGCAAATGGATGTTGAATGCAGCAAATGCTTCCCACTTATTTTATCCCTACGAGATTTTGAATGAGCACCAAACCATTCCGGAAGAGAAAGAACATACTAAGGGAGTTATAGCCTATGAGGGGCTAATAAGCACGCCCCATTATGAAGAGTATCGACATTTAAGGGCACCTGTTGCGATCGGAGATGGAATGCATTGGAACAAGGACAATCCAAAAGTCTCACAATTCAGTGTTTATGGTAGCGGACATGTGGGCATTGCCGGTTCCATAATTTCAAGGTCCAGTTGTAGGACGTTGTCAATATTGGTCCTTGAA
>JBCBSN010000305.1:0-4758 GCA_039819225.1 Bacteroidota bacterium
GTTTTTATACAGCGACCACGAGATTTTTTTGCGTGAGTTGATATCCAATGCAACTGACGCTACGCTAAAATTAAAGCACTTGACCGCTATAGGTGAGGCCAAGGTAGAGTATGGCACTCCTATGATAGAAGTTAAGGTGGATAAGGAAGGAAAAAAACTTCATATCCTTGACCAGGGTATAGGGATGACCGAGGAAGAGGTAAAAAAATACATTAATGAAGTGGCCTTTTCAGGGGCCGAGGAATTTTTGGACAAGTACAAGGATGCCGGGAAGGATGCCGGTATCATTGGACATTTTGGCCTAGGCTTTTACTCCTCCTTTATGGTAGCGGACAAAGTGGAAATCATCACCAGGAGCTATAAAGATGAGCCCGCCGTGCATTGGAGTTGTGACGGCTCTCCAGAATTCTCCTTGCAAGAGGCTAAGAGGGAAGCACATGGCACCGAGATTATTCTACATATTGCAGAGGACTCCACCGAATTTCTGGAAGACGGCCGCATAAGCGAACTGTTACGCAAGTACAACAAGTTTATGCCCATTCCCATTAAGTTCGGGACCAAGACCGAAACCCTGCCCAAACCGGAAGATGCCAAAGAGGACGATCCGGCACCCACCCAAGAAGTGGATAATATTGTAAACAATCCCAATCCGGCTTGGACAAAGAAGCCAACGGATTTAAAAGACGAGGATTACAAAGGGTTCTATCGGGAGTTATATCCCATGCAGTTCGAGGAGCCACTCTTCCACATACATCTAAATGTGGACTACCCCTTTAACCTTACGGGAATTCTTTATTTTCCAAAGCTGACCAATGACCTAAACATACAAAAAGATCGTATTCAGCTCTACCAGAACCAAGTTTTTGTTACGGACAACGTAGAGGGTATTGTACCGGAATTCCTTACTATGCTCCGTGGGGTGATCGATTCCCCGGACATTCCTTTGAACGTCTCACGTTCCTATTTGCAGGCAGATGGAGCCGTAAAAAAGATTTCGTCCTACATCACCAAAAAAGTGGCGGACAAGCTGAACTCCCTTTTCAAGAACAATCGCGAGGATTTTGAGAAAAAGTGGAACGACATTAAAATCGTTATCGAATACGGTATGCTTTCCGAGGAGAAATTCTTTGAAAAGGCCGAAAAGTTTGCCCTCTACCCTACCGTGGACGGCAACTACTTTACTTATGAGGAACTGGAGAAAAAAATAAAGGACAACCAGACGGACAAGGACGATAAGATGGTAATCCTCTATGCCTCCGATACGGAAGCCCAGCACAGTTATATTGAGGCGGCCAAGGCAAAAAACTATGAGGTCTTACTGTTAGACAGCCCCATAATTTCCCATTTGATGCAAAAATTGGAGACTTCCAAAGAGAAGATATCCTTTGCCCGTGTGGATGCGGACCACATAGACAATTTGATCAAAAAAGAAGATACGGCCATCTCCAAACTTTCCGATGAGGAAAAGGACCGCTTCAAGGCGAATTTGGAAAGCGTTTTGGGTGAAAAGAGTTCGTATACCGTACAATTGGAACCTATGGACAGTAATGCACAGCCTTTCATTATTACGGAACCCGAGTTTATGCGCCGTATGAAGGAAATGCAGCAGACCGGCGGTGGCGCGGGTATGTTCGGGATGGGTAACATGCCGGAAATGTACAATCTTGTGGTAAACACCAATCACGAATTGGTTAGCGAGATCCTGAACACCAAAACGGCTAAAAAACGGGAACGTTTAATCAATCAATCCCTAGATCTGGCCCGCTTATCCAAAGGATTGTTAAAGGGCGAGGAGCTAACGGAATTTATTAAACGTAGTTATGAGATGGTAAAATAAGCCTTCCGGTTTTTTGGGAATATCCATTAAAACCGCCACCGAAATATCGGTGGCGGTTTTTTTTGCTGAATTTAGTATCTTTTCCTAGGACAATTATATCCTATGAACAACGATTATCAAGGTAAGGACTTCAAAAAATGGCTGGACAAATTGCAGCGGGAGAGTTGGCAACTAGAATTAATTATCTCGGGCTTTGCGCTCTACGGTCTTTTTCAAGCCATTGAACCCGTTGAGCTAAAGTTGGGACTTAGCTCTCTAAACGGGGACTATTTCAATACAATGTTATGGCTGATTGTCTGGGCTTCCCTTAAAATTCTTCTCTTCAACCTAATGTTCCACGTATTGCTAAGGGGTTTATGGATAGGAGCCATTGGCTTGCGTTATGTCTCCGGGGATATCGACTACGACAGGCTCAACTATTCTCCCAAATTCACATCTTTCTTAAAAAAGAAAGTCGGTTCCTTTGACCGTTATATTGCCCAACTAGAAAACTTTTGCAGCGTTTTGTTCGCCCTTTCCTTTCTGTTGATTTTTTATGTTCTCGGCGTTTTTTCAATCAATGTTGTTCTGATATGTTTAGAAATGCTGGTTGAAGGTTTCCGCGGATTGTTACATATAGAAGAGGATTCATTTTTTATAACGCTCTTGGGCTTCTTCATAATCATACCCTTTGTATTGTCCCTTATCATCGTTCTTATCGATTTTTTGGGGCAAGGCTTCCTGAAAAAGAAAAGATGGACTTCAAAGCTCTATTTTCCGATTTATCGGGTATTTGGATTTCTAACCCTTTCCTTCCTCTATCGTCCTCTAGTCTATAATTTCTTGGACAACAAGTTTGGAAAACGATTGGGACTATTGCTTTTGCCCATATATGTCGTTATTATATATGTAAGCAGTCTGGATTATAGACTTTCCAACTACTTGGGTGTGGAACAGGAATCATCGGAATTCCAACTGGAGAACAATCATTATGAAAACCTATCTGCAAAAGAGGATACCTTTATGCGAATAGCCTCCCTACCTTCTAAAGTAGTTGAAACCAGCTACCTTAAGGTATTCTTGTTGTATTCAAAGGCTATGGAAGATTTTGTTTTTGAACAAAAGCCTGAGTTAAGGCCGAAAAAGGATAAAAGAGGTTTTGAATCTTATCAGGGTTTTGAAGTTAGAATAGGAGACCGTAAAGTTACGAGTAACAGGGAATCAACCAAAATTTCAACCTACCTTGAAACAATCAATCAATTGTACACCGTAAAAATCGATTCCCTTAGCTTTAAAAGCGACTTTGTATCCGCCACCAACACCAAGGAACGCTTGGGTTTTGAGACCTATCTGAATATTAGGGACTTAACGGAAGGCAAGCACATCCTGACCATTTCCGGCCCAGTGAATGATGACCCCCTTGATGATGAAAGCAAGACCATTCAAAAGACCTTGGTAACCATTCCTTTTTGGTATTTTCCGCAAACGCACGCTACTACGGGAATGGCCTTGGACACTGCCCCTACCGCTATTAAGGAATAGGGAGTCCTGTCGTTTTTTCTATTTGTACAAAGGCCGTAATCCTTGGTTTAAAAAGGGCGATACCATCTTCCTTGTTATTTTTCAATATGGCTTATCTTTATTTACATCAAAACTCAATTTACATCAAAACTCAAAAGGTCCATGAATGTTCTTAAAAAAACGCTAAGTCTTATTTCAGCAATTGTATTTGCCCTGGCCCATTATCAATGTAAGCGGGAACCTAAAAGGGAATCGGTAATGGAAAAAACCCGACAGGATCATCAAAGCACGGCCCATATTCAGAAAAGCGATTATGGAAAAACAAAGGAAGGAGAGTCCGTTATATTGTATAATCTCCGGAACGCCCACGGTATGGAAGTGGACATCATTACCTATGGCGGAAGGATTACCTCCTTAAAAGTCCCGGACAAGAACGGAGCTTTTAAAAATGTGGTCCTGGGATTCGACTCCTTGGAATCCTATCTAGCTCCCAATCCCTATCATGGAGCCCTAATAGGCCGTTATAGTAATCGCATTGCGAATGCAAGTTTTTCTTTAGATGGTAAGAAATACCCGTTAGCAAAGAACAATGGGGAAAACCATTTGCACGGGGGTATCCATGGTTTTGACAAGGTGATATGGCAAGCTTCCGAGGAAACAGGAGTAGATTTTGCACGACTTAGACTCACCTATAGAAGTATACATATGGAAGAGGGTTATCCCGGTAATTTGGATATACAGGTTACCTATACCTTAACGGCGGAGAATCAATTGGAGGTCCTTTATGAAGCTACCACGGATAAAAAAACCATTGTAAACCTTACCCAACACGCCTATTTCAACCTATCAGGCGACTTTGAAAAGCAAATCTTAGATCACGAACTGCAATTGCATGCGGATTATTTCCTTCCCGTAAATGACGAGCTTATTCCCATTGGGGAGCCAGCACCTGTAAAGGGCACTCCCTTGGATTTTACAGTTCCCAAAACTATTGGAAGGGATATTGAAATGGAAGACGAGCAAATGAAAACAGGAAAAGGATACGACCATTGTTGGGTGCTTAACAGGCAAGATCAAGGTTTTAGAAAGATTGCAAAAGTTAGCCATCCCCATAGTGGTAGAATCATGGAGGTATTCTCCACAGAACCAGGGGTACAGTTCTATTCGGGCAATTTTCTTAAGGGAATGGCATCCGAGCCCGGTGGCGGCCCCTACAGCTATAGAACAGGCCTTTGTTTGGAAACCCAACATTTCCCGGATTCCCCCAACCGAGCTGATTTTCCATCCACAGTTCTTGCTCCTGGAGAAAAATACGTTTCCAAAACCGCATTTCAATTTTCGTTGGAAAAATAAAAAAATCAATAATGGGTTCTATGAAGTCGTCTTGAGTTTTTCTATGAAGTGATTTAAACTTTTTTGAT
>JBCBSN010000306.1:0-4752 GCA_039819225.1 Bacteroidota bacterium
GGTAATTGAAGTAAAGGTAATTTCATCAAATTTGAAAAATTTGAGCTCGATCCTTTAACGGGGTTTTTAGAGATGCCCATTATAAAAAACCCTTGACCCGCAAGGGTCAAGGGACTTATATACGCTAAGCAAGCTGATACTTGCGCTACTCTTTCTTTTCCTCTAGTTTATCGTCTTCTTTGGAAGCGTCCTTAAATTCCTTGATACCACTGCCCAATCCTCGCATAAGCTCCGGAATCTTTTTCCCTCCGAACAACAGGAGCACTACCATTACGATTATTGCGATTTGCCACGGACCAATAGCCAAAAATATATATAAAGAAGTCATAATTTTATAATTTATTAGACAGCAAAGGTACAAAAAAAGTCCTTTCTCCACTGCATATCGCTGTGAAAGACAAGGAACGGGGCATTGAAGGCTGTAAGCGTTTTTTATCCGTATGTACTAGTAATCCCCTTTTTATATGAGAACGGGACAAAATACAATTGCATCCTTATATTTGTAAGGTATGGCCAAAAAGATAAAAAAGCGGAAAGAAATAAAGCGAAAGCTTTTGCACAAGTATCGTTTGGTAATACTGAACGAAAGTACTTTTGAGGAAAAAATATCCTTTAAACTAAGCCGTCTTAATGTGTTTGTTACGGGAACGCTATGCATCATCGGTCTTATTGGTCTAACCACCCTTTTGATTGCCTTTACCCCCTTGCGCGAGTATATTCCGGGCTATTCCTCCACCAAGCTTAAACGCCAGGCTACCGAATTAACCTATAAAACGGATTCCTTGGTGCGAACCCTAGATTATACCAATAGGTATCTTGATAATATACGTATGGTACTCCGGGGCGATATAGAGAATAACCAGATGAACCGCGACTCTCTTTTTGAGCAGTTTAAACTAGATCCCTCCTCCATAGACCTAACCCCAATAAAGGAAGATTCCGTGCTGAGGGCAGAAGTGGCCTTGGAGGATAAATACAACCTTTTTGAGCGGAACATGGATAAAACGGATCTGGCCTTGTTTCCACCGGTAAGTGGTACTATTTCGGAAGGCTACGATGCGCAGAAACGACATTTTGCGGTGGACATTGTGGCTCCTTTGGAGACCCCTATTAAAGCAGTGGCCAACGGAATGGTCATTTTTTCTGAATGGACGGCAGCTACGGGGCATGTGATTATCCTTGAGCACAAGGAAGGCCTACTAAGCGTTTACAAGCACAACAGCTCCTTGAGCAAGCAACAGGGGGACATTGTCCGGGCGGGTGAGGTTATAGCTGCAGTGGGCAATACCGGTCAGCTCACTACGGGCCCCCATCTCCACTTTGAGCTTTGGGACAACGGTAACCCCGTGGACCCAACGAATTTTTTAGATTTTAAGTAGTCCATGTCGCTAAAGTCGTATGCCGCCAAAATATTTGCCAAAAACATAGCTCGAAAGACCGCTAAATGGATAAACCATCCACTGGAGACCCAGCAAAAGGTCTTTAGGGAATTGATTGCCAATGCTTCCGGCACCAGGTTTGGAAGGGATCATGGATTTTCCGACATCAAATCCCATATCGACTTTGTCAATCAGGTACCGGTTCGGGATTACGAGGAAATGAAAATATATGTGGAGGAGGTCGTACAGGGTTTTGAAGACATCCTTTGGCCCGGAAAGCCCATCTATTTTGCAAAGACTTCGGGAACCACTTCTGGGGCCAAGTACATCCCTATCACCAAAGAATCCATCACATACCATATAGAAGCTTCGCGAAATGCCATTTTAAACTATATCCACGAGACCGGGAATGCCCAATTTGTGGATGGTAAAATGATTTTTCTTCAAGGGAGCCCCGAGCTTCAGAAAAAAAATGGGATTTACTTAGGACGTTTATCCGGGATATCCGCGCATTATGTGCCCAAATATCTCCAAAAGAACCGCTTGCCAAGCTGGGAGACCAATTGTATCGCCGACTGGGAAACCAAGGTGAATACAATTGTCGAAGAGACCATGGCACAGAATATGACCGTAATTGCCGGGATTCCTTCGTGGGTACAGATGTATTTTGAAAAGCTTCATGAGAAGACTTCCAAAAAGATAGGGGATTTGTTCCCCAATTTCCAACTTTTCATATATGGAGGTGTCAACTATGAACCCTACCGTGCCAAGTTTGAAAACCTAATGGGCAGAAAAGTGGACAGCATAGAACTATTTCCGGCCAGTGAGGGGTTTTTTGCCTATCAGGATTCCCAGACCGAAAAGGGAATGTTGCTTTTATTGGACTCCGGAATCTTTTATGAATTCATACGAGCAGAGGAGTTCTATACAGAAGGTGCCCAAAGGCTTACACTAGGAGATGTGGAGATAGGGGTAAACTACGCGATGATTATTTCCACAAATGCAGGTCTATGGGCCTATAATCTTGGAGATACCGTTCAGTTTATTTCGATAAGGCCCTATAAGGTCATTGTTTCCGGAAGGATAAAGCATTTCTTGTCCGCCTTTGGTGAACACGTGATAGCCAAGGAGGTGGAACAGGCCATGCAGGAGGCTTTGACTATAACCGATGCCAGGATAAACGAATTTACCGTGGCCCCTCAGATTGCCCCTCCCCATGAAGGACTACCCTACCACGAGTGGCTTATAGAGTTTGAAAGGGTTCCTTCGGATATGGAACATTTTAGGGAGGCGTTGGATACCTCCCTGCAAAGGCAAAACAGTTATTACTTTGATCTTATTGACGGAAAGATTCTACAACGATTGAAAATCACCCAAATTCAAAAAGGAGGATTTCGGGCCTATATGAAATCCATAGGCAAACTTGGCGGGCAGAACAAGGTACAGCGCTTGGCCAATGACCGTAAAGTGGCGGATACACTTTTGAAGTTTAGGGATTAGCAATCCAACAAACGGAGAATTATTCTTTTTGCATCATGATTCTAGGCAATTTTGGATTTAATCTGAAAAGAGTAACCTCCAGGAGATAAGGTGGAAATTTAGGAATTGCGGTAGTTTGAATTGAAAATGAGCATTATGTCCGGCAAGTCGAACTCAAATCATCGGTAAACCATGGGCTTTGCACGGTTTTTAACGAATCAATACATGTTAAATGGTACATTTGTTAGATTCAAGGTATTAAATTTTAGGGACAGGCGAAATAATAGGTTTTCCGTCCCCCTATGTTCCGAGTGGTCGTTTCAGTTTTAAGGCTTTCTTAGGTTAAGCGGCAGAACTACCTGCGGCCAACACATTTTTTAACCATTTGAAAAGTTTAAATGAGGTTATCAGTAGAAAGTATATTATACAAGTGGTTATATACTGTTTTTTTGACCTAGGACAAGGAAAAAGGAATGCACATATTTCAAAACCCGAGTTTACTAGTTGGCAAGGATGGATGATTTAAAAAAGAACAAGCTCGCAATTATCGGTCTTGGATATGTAGGCATACCCCTGTCCGTGGAATTTGCAAAAAATGGATTTGAAGTCTTAGGGTTTGATATTGATGCCCAAAAAATCGGAGACCTAAAAAAAGGTTTGGATATTACCGGTGAGGTGGCTCTTGATGATATCCAGGCCATGGGGGAGATTCACTTTACCTCCTCGGAGAACGATTTGGCTTCCGCCAATGTCTATATTATTACAGTTCCGACCCCTATTGACGATGCCAAACAACCAGATTTGGAGCCGCTTTTAACGGCAAGCCGTTTAGTGGGGGGGCAATTGGCTAAAAACGATGTGGTCATTTATGAATCTACTGTTTACCCAGGATGTACCGAGGACGATTGCGTGCCTGTTCTGGAAAAGCATAGTGGGTTAAGTTATAATCAGGATTTCTTTTGTGGATATTCTCCCGAACGTATTAATCCGGGGGATAAGAAAAGAAAAATTCACAATATTGTAAAAGTGACTTCGGGAAGTACCACGGATGCCGCGGATTTTGTAGATGCGCTATATAATGAAATCATTACTGTGGGCACCCATAAGGTTTCTAGTATTAAGGTGGCCGAGGCATCAAAAATAATTGAAAACACCCAACGGGACCTAAATATATCCTTGGTCAATGAGTTTGCCTTAATATTCGACAGATTAAATATAGATACGGTAGAGACCCTTGAAGCCGCTGGCACCAAATGGAATTTTTTACCGTTCAGACCAGGTTTAGTCGGTGGTCATTGCATAAGTGTAGACCCCTACTATCTTACACACAAGGCAGAAAGTGTGGGTTATCACCCACAGGTGATTTTGTCCGGAAGACGAATCAATGACACTATGGGCGTTTACATTGCCAATCGGGTAATAAAGCTTATGGTGAAAAACGACCTAAGGGTTTTAAAGTCAAGAGTATTGGTTTTGGGTATTACCTTTAAGGAGAATTGTCCGGATATTCGTAATTCAAGGGTAATAGATATGGTGAGGGAGTTGCAGAACTTTGGTGTGAATCTAGATGTTTATGACCCCTATGCGCATAACGAGGAGGTCTACACGGAGTATAACCTAAGTCTGGCATCTAAAATAGGGACAAAATATGAGGCCATAATATTAGCAGTTGGGCATGATAGTTTTCGGGATTTGAACCTGGAAGAGCTGAAGGCCAATAAAAGTACGGTAGTATTTGATATAAAGAGTTTTTTCCCAAGGCAGATGGTCACGGATCGTCTTTGACGGCAACGGTTCTTGTCAATAAAAAGAGCGAAAAAAGGGTATTTGTTCAGATGGAGGAGTGAACTATTTTTAATGTCATCGACTATAACAAAGGATTGATAGAAGAAAG
>JBCBSN010000307.1:0-4718 GCA_039819225.1 Bacteroidota bacterium
GACAAAAAATGAAGGAAAAGGAAACCAACATATTGCAATATTCCAATGAATGCATCACCGAAGCCGAAGTAGTTGAAGCCCAAAAGGAATGGGGCGAAGGTATCGTACACATCGGAAAAATTTTCACCGAGGGGGGAGATTACGTAAAGGCAGCATCCGATCATATTCAGAACCTCTATGGCTATGATCTTAGCACTGTTCTTTTTAAGCCGACCTTGGCTTCCGAAGAACAATTCAGGGGTACTTTTGATGCTGCGTTGTCTTACTTTGTTGGTGGAAACGACACCTATCCGGAGGACAAAGGCTTTGCCATAAAACCCTGGACCAATGTGCGTTGGCACAATATAGGTATTATCAATAATACTTGTACTATGGCCATTGCCATGGGCAACTATTATTTTACTACCCTCGAGGGCGATGAGGTTAAAGTAGAATATACCCTAGGTTATGTAAAGGACAAGGACAATAAACTGCGCATTGTGGTTCACAAATCGGCCCTACCCTATTCCCCGAAATAAGGGTGTCAATGATTTAAGAAGAGTCCTAAAGGCTTGTACCAATATTTGGCACAAGCCTTCGGAATATTCGGAGGTAAATCCATGGAATACTTCTCTACCCTTCTTTTTGACTGTATTGGCGTATTTCGATAAAAACATAACCCTAAATCGGAAACGAAAATGAAAAAGATGTCTTTGGTATTGACCCTATTTCTTTGTAGTTGCAACATGGGTCCACGCGGTACGGATACCGACCGGAAGGGCGAAGATCATGGGCATCACCAGGATAAAACCTCAAAACACGGCACGGCCAATGCCTATATGCACCAATCCTCTGTCAAGGATTTAATCGAAAAATTTGAGTCTCCCGAAAGGGATGTCTATCAAAAACCCGAAAAAATACTGGCTTATTTGGGCAATATTGAAGGGAAGACCATCATTGATATTGGTGCCGGTTCGGGTTATTTTTCCGTGAAACTTGCGAAAAAGGGAGCTCAAGTAATCGCTGCCGACGTGAATGATGAGTTTCAAGAATCGCTAAAAAATCGAATTGCGAAAGACAAGCTTCAAAATATTGAACTTCGCAAAATCCCCTACGATTCCCCTAATTTGAAGGATGGGGAAGTCGATATGGCGTTTATAGTAAACACCTATCATCATATCGAAAATCGTCCAGCTTATTTTGAAAAAGTAAAAAAAGGGACTAGGGATGACGGGGAATTGGTCTTGATCGATTTTTTTAAGGCTGAGGCTCCGGTGGGCCCTCCCCTTGATCATAAGTTGTCCATGGATATAGTAGTCACTGAATTAAAAAAGGCTGGATACACTTCCTTCGATATCAATGTTGAGCTACTTCCCTATCAATATATCATAAGGGCGCAGTGATTAAGACAGTCCAAAGGTTTGGAGCAAAGACCCCAAAGTATCGGGACTTACAGAACCTAAAACCCTATACACAAGTCTATTCCGTGTTGGAATTAAAAAGGGTTTCCCTTTAGGCAGACAATTCATTTTCCAGCAAATAGTCGTCCATGACATAACCGTTGCCAATGTCCTGTACTACGGAACCCATATTCTTAAAACCCATTTTTTGATACGCTCGGATAGCACCGGTATTGTTTTTATTTACCGTAAGGCGTATGCTTTGACATTGCCATACAACGGCCCGGTCCATAATGAAGTGCATGGCCCTTTTTCCCAGTCCTTTGCCCCTATAGGTACTAAGAACATATAGCTTGCTCAAGAAGAGCGCGCCCTCCTCTAGGGTTATGCAGAAATAGCCGGCTGCATTTCCTTCGCTCGTAAGTAAATAATACTCTGCCCCCGCTTTAATTTGTTTTTGAATGGCGGGCACAGATTGAAACTTTTGCAACATATAGGTCACCTGTCCTGCGCCTATAATGGGCGTATAATGTTGTTGCCAAATAGTTACCGCCAAATTGGAGATTTCCTTTAACTGCCCATCTTCGGTAGCCTTTACGATCTGTATCATAATTTCCGCTTAGCCCAAACACAAAGTAATGTTTTTTTCAATAGCGACTATACAAAAAAGAAATCGACACCCAAGAGGATAGGATATTGCAGCAAACGAGGAAAAGGTATTAAAACTCCCGTTTTCCAAATTCACTATCGATGAACTTGGACTTGTCCCTGTTTTGGTTAAAGGAATAGGTGAAGTTCAATAAAACCATATCCACCTCATAAACATAATTGGTAGTGGTAAAGAATTCCCCGGGCCGTTCCGTGGTTATTCGTTGTTCGTTGGTGTCCAATAATCCCATATCTATATTTTGCCATTGGAGGGTGGCCACCAACCGATCATCCAAAAAGGTCTTCCGAAAAGTGAGGTTGGGCGAATAGAAACGGGAATCTTCCCCTTGGGCCGTATTCCTGTCCGAGAGATAGTTAAAGGTAAACTGCAACGAGGCCGTGGGCGAGAAAGCGTAGGTGCTATTGGCATTAACGGAATAGATAAAAGCGTTGGTGCTTACATCCCTATTGTCAAAAACTCCATCGATATCATAGGAATAAAAATTGCCCCCAATAAAGTTGGACCAGTCTTTTGTGGGCTTGAAATGCGCACCCACTTCCATACCTATGGAACGGCCCCGCCCCACATTGGAATAAATCCGGTTTAGGATGGTATCGTTAAAAACGGTATTCACTCGGTTTACCAGATTGTTTACGTTCCTGTAATAGGCGGTCGCAAAAAGGGAATGGTCCCCCTTAAAGTTTTTAACGAGTCCCAACTCCACCAAATCGATAAACTCGGGGAGCAACTCGGCATCCCCTTGCTCCAAGGTCTCGGAATGCTCCCTTTCCGGAAAGGGATTCATCTTAAAGGTGGTCGTACGCTCAATACGTCTGCTGTAGGCGGCCTTAAGGTTGGTACGTTCGTTTAGGGCGTATTGGACGGAGGCCGATGGAAATGGTTTTACAAAATTATAGGTGTAAGTGGTATCTATGGTATTGGTCTTGTCCCTTAGGTCAAAATCCCTATCCATGGCTTCTATACGGAGTCCGGCTGTGTATTGCCATTTTCCTTTTTCCCAGGATACCTGGGCATAGGCGGAGTGAATGCTACGCCTAAGATGCACTTCGCTGGAAAACTCGGGCACCAGTTCAAACTCCCCAGTGATATTGTTACGGCGTTCATATACGAAATCCCCGGTATGATCCAGGATCCGGTATTGATACCCGGTTTCCAAGGTGCCAAAAGAAAACGGTTTCCAAACATAATCCAACTGAAAACGAAAGCCGTTCAAGGGATTGTCATTGGTATTGAACTCGTCCTGAAATACAAAATCAGTATCCGGAAAACCCAAATTCCTGTTAGTGGTAGGCCCACCCAAAAGGGTATACTCGTATAGAAGCGAGGTAGACAATTTAGAGTTGTCCGGAAAGATATGGGCATAGTCAAAACTTCCCAATACAAAATCCCCGATGCGTTCCCTCAGGTTTTCATTAAAGTATTGTAGCGTATACAGACGATCGGTGCCATCGGCCGGGGTAATGGCATGGTTATCAAAATAAAGGATATCCGCTGTGCGGTCCTTCTGGCGTTCCCCGGCATAAAAGCCCAGGGAAAACAGATTCAGCGTATCCGGTTCGTAATCTATGGTAAACCTTCCGCTAAAGTTCAGTTCGTCAAAACTGCGTTCTCCATCCGAGGGAAAACGGGTAAGCGTATCATTGATAATGGTAGACACATCGCCTACCCGCCTTCCCGTAATATCGTTGCGTTGGTAATTGGCCCCAAGGGAAATGTTCCACTTTTCCTTTCGAATGTTATAGGTAGCATCCACTCCATAACGGCGTGCCGCCTCCGCATTGTCATAGGGTTCTATAGAGGGAAGTCCCGCCCTAACATTGATCTGTGCAAAATTCCCTTCCAGGGCTTCCCTTTTTAGGAGGATGTTCAGGATACCGGCTTTCCCTTCCGGATCGTATTTCGCGGATGGCGCTGTTATTACCTCCACTTTTTCCACGGCATTGGCCGGCAATTGGTTCAAAAATGTCGAGGCACTACCCTGTATGGGCTTTCCATTAAGAAGCATCACAAAACCCGTACTTCCCCGTACGCTTATCTCCCCAAGGCCATCAATACTTACGGAAGGCAGGTTACGGAGTACATCGGTCACGGTGCCTCCTTGCGCATTCTGAAATTTATCGGCATCAAAAATTTGTCTATCTATTTTGTTGATGACCGTGGCACTTTCAGCCTGTACCACCACTTCCCCCAATTGATTGGCGCCTATTTCCAAGGTCAGCGTACCCACATCCAGCTTTTGGCCACGGGTGCTTATCCCTATATTTTCCACATAGACCGTGGTGTATCCCAAAAAGGAAAGTTCCAAGTAGTAGTTTCCAAGCTTTACTTTGGAAATGGCAAAACTACCTTCGGCATCCGTGATTACCCCAGTGACCAGTGTACTATCCCTTTCCTGATACAAAGCGGCCGTGGCATATTCCAAGGCTTCCCCCGTTTCGGCATCCGTGATTTTTCCGGTAAGCTGGGCCGTGCCGGTGAGGCCTGTAAAAAGCAAAATGAGAAGAATCAGAGCACGACAGTTCTTGAAAGAAAACATTCTTGTCCAATGAAAGATAAAAGACCGCTTCGCTTCAAGAGACAAGAACATAGACCTATACGCAACTATTTAAAAATCATCGTTTTTAAACAACCATTTTTCAAAAAAAAATTCTAGCAGGTTTTTAAAAAAG
>JBCBSN010000308.1:0-4563 GCA_039819225.1 Bacteroidota bacterium
CTTTGAACGAACGTCAGAATACATCCTACAATATAAACGCGAACTTGAACTATAAATATACGGATACCTTGGGCCGTTCACTAAATGTAGATTTGGACTATGGCCGGTATAACAGTGAGCGTGATGCCCTTCAGCCAAATATCTATTTTAATTCGGATGAATCCCAAGTCCTGAATGAGGGTATTACCTTCCAAAATACCCCGATTGATATCAATATCGCTACGGTCATAGGGGATTATGAACAGAATTTTTTGAAAGGAAAACTTGGGGTGGGTTTTAAACTTTCCTATATCAATACTGACAATACCTTCGATTGGTTCGATCAAATTAACGGCCAAAATATATTGGATACAAATCAAAGCAATCGATTTGAATACCAAGAAAACATCAATGCGGCCTATATCAATTTTAATCACAAATGGGGAAAATGGAGCCTTCAAATCGGCCTTCGAATCGAGAATACCGATTCTGATGGCATCCTCACCAGTCAACAGAACAATGAATACGACAGGATACAACGAAATTATACCGACTATTTTCCTTCTTGGGGATTGACCTATCAAATGAACCGGAAAAACCAATTTGCGTTGAGCTATAGTCGCAGGATCCAACGGCCCAACTACCAATCCTTAAATCCTTTTGAATATCAGTTGGATGAGCTTTCCTTTAGTAAGGGAAATCCGTTTTTACAGCCTCAATATACCAACAACATCAAATTGGCCCACACCTATAATTACCGTTTGACCACATCGATCAGCTATAGCTATGTGACCGATTTTTTTGCCAGAGTGACCATCGCCGATAGTGAGACGACCAATTTCTTGACCACACTCAATGTTGCCGACCAAGAAGTGATTAACCTGGGTATTGCGTACCCTAAGAAGATTTACGAATGGTGGAATCTTTATTTTAGCTTGAATGCCTATATTAGTCATTTTAAGGCGACCAGCGATGAGTTTTTGCCCGTGCGACAAGAAACCCTTGGCTTCTACGCCCAGAATACCTTGAATTTATCAAAAACCTTACGAATGGAGATTTCAGGATGGTACAGTTCTCCTTCCATTTGGGGAGGAACCTATCAAACCCAATCCATAGGTTCGCTAAACTTGGCTTTTCAAAAAAAACTCTTCGATAACCGATTTACCGCCCGGCTTTCCTTCAATGACATCTTGTTCACAACTCCGTGGAATGGCACAACACAATTCGGTGATCTCTTTATAGATGGTCGTGGAGGTAGTGACAGTCGCCAAGTCGCTTTTGGACTTACCTATGATTTTGGACGAAATGAAATCAAAAAAGCCAGAAAGCGTAAGACTGGATTGACCGATGAAAACGATCGGATAGGGAGTTGATACTTGCACGAATTTTGGTGAATTCATTCATCATAATCAACTCAATTAAATTTCATGAAATCGATACTATTGGTTTTTGTCTTATCCTTAATACTGTGCAATGACGTAATTAGGGCAACAAAAAGTGGAAAAACAACAATGGTCCTTAGATGTTCTGTTGCCCAGTGTTTCGTATGAAGCAGGTTTGTCCGATAACTCAACTTTAAATTCCAACCTGGCTTTGGGTTTTGAATACAGAAATAATACTTTTTTTTAGAGAAGGTTTTGGGGTTTATCCTTCTGCCGTTTTACAACACAGGAAATACTACAATTTTAAAAGAAGGGTTGAAAAGGGTAAACGAATAGCAAGAAATGCCGGAATTATATTGCACCCATTGCTGTGTATCAGTTGGAATCTCCTATAATTGGTGATTTGGAAACAGATGATTTTGGCTTCTTTGAAGCGGTTTATGGTTTTCAAAGAAATGGTGGAAAAGGCTTTCAATGGAATTCTTTTATTTGGCCCAAGGGCAGATTTGGAAGGGGAGCTGAGTTTTCAGGTGAACTTTAAACTTGGTTTTGTCTTAGGAGGTGATCAATAAAACCCCCGTAAGTCAACTCCCTAAAAATAGTGACCCAGGATTTCAACAACAAAAAATAGCCGTATCTTTGCGGGCTTTGAGATAGTCTAGCACTGTGCGGTTAGAATTTTTGCAAGCTATTTTTGCCTTAGTAAGAGGCAAAATTTTTAAGCATAGCGGGCTATGGTTCAAAATTTTAACGAAGTAATACGCGAAAAGAGATCGCAAAAAATGATTAACACATTGCAAGACTAGCTCTAAAATTCAGGCTTATGTCGACCACAAAGAATATTGCCATCATTGCCCACGTAGATCACGGGAAGACCACCTTGGTGGACAAGATCATGCACCACTGCCAATTGTTCCGGGAGAACGAGAATACAGGAGAATTGATTTTGGACAATAACGATTTGGAACGGGAACGGGGTATTACCATTGTATCCAAAAACGTTTCAGTGACCTATAAAGGGACCAAGATTAATATCATCGATACTCCGGGCCACGCCGATTTTGGCGGGGAGGTGGAGAGGGTGCTCAATATGGCAGATGGTGTTTTGTTGCTGGTAGACGCTTTTGAGGGCCCTATGCCCCAGACCCGATTTGTGCTTCAAAAGGCCATTGATATGCGCCTAAAACCCTGTGTGGTCATTAATAAGGTGGACAAAGAGAACTGTACCCCGGAAGAAGTACATGAAAAGGTGTTCGATTTAATGTTTGAACTGGGTGCGGAGGAATGGCAATTGGATTTCCCTGTGGTCTATGGATCCGCCAAACACAATTGGATGGGTGAGGATTGGCAAAAACCCACGGATTCCATAGCGCCCCTGTTGGATATGGTCATAGAACATATCCCCAGTTTTGAACCCAAGGCGGGCAATACCCAGATGCTGATCACTTCGTTGGATTACTCTTCTTTTACGGGCCGTATCGCCATAGGGAGATTGCAACGGGGCGATTTGCGGGAAGGGCAACGGGTTTCCTTGGTCAAAAGGGACGGTAGCATCGTAAAATCCAAGATCAAGGAGCTTTTTACCTTTGAAGGTCTAGGTCGCAAGAAGGTACAGGAGGTGGCCACCGGGGATATCTGCGCTATTGTAGGTCTGGAAGGTTTTGAAATCGGGGATACTATTGCCGATTTTGAGAGTCCGGAGGGCTTGCAGACCATTACGATAGACGAACCTACTATGAGCATGCTCTTCACCATAAATGACAGTCCGTTTTTTGGGCAGGACGGCAAGTATGTAACTTCCCGTCATATCAAGGAACGCTTGGAACGGGAACTCGAGAAAAATCTGGCCCTTCGCGTAGAGGAGACGGAGAGTGCCGAAAAATTTATGGTCTACGGCCGTGGCGTGCTCCACCTTTCGGTTTTAATCGAGACCATGCGGCGTGAAGGTTACGAATTGCAGATCGGGCAGCCTCAAGTGATCATAAGGACCATCGATGGGGTCAAATGTGAACCTGTGGAGCAACTGACCATTGATTTGCCCGAGGAGGTGTCCGGCAAGGCTGTGGAAATGGTATCCATCCGTAAAGGGGAAATGACCCATATGGAGGCGAAGGGCGAGCGCATGCTCTGCGAGTTTGTTATCCCCTCTAGGGGCATTATAGGCCTACGAAATCAACTGTTGACCGCTACCGCTGGAGAAGCCATTATGACCCATCGCTTTCAAGAATATCAAGCCATGAAAGGGGATATTCCCCAGCGTCAAAATGGATCTTTGGTCTCTATGGAGAACGGAAAAGCCATTCCATATTCGATAGACAAGTTGCAGGAGCGCGGAAAATTCTTTATTGATCCCGGGGAGGATATTTACGAGGGGCAGGTGATAGGCGAGAACTCGCGCGGGGACGATATGACGGTCAATGTCACCAAGACCAAAAAGTTGTCCAATGTACGATCGGCCGGTGCGGACGATAAGGCCAAAATCGTACCTGCGATAAAATTCTCCTTGGAGGAAGCCCTGGAGTATATCCAAAAGGACGAGTATGTGGAGGTAACCCCAAAATACCTAAGGCTTCGGAAAGTCTTTCTAAAGGAAGTGGATAGAAAACGGAACAAGATCGCATAACATTTTTGTCATTCTGAACGTAGTCCATCTTTCCTTTTGTCATTCCGAGCGCAGCGCAGCGGAGTGAGGAATCCCACGAACTGTTTCCGTATACAATGGACTTCTCCTTCTTCGGAATGACGAAAAGAGATGGTTCCGAAATGGCGAAGGAGGGCTGGCGGTTCCGAAACGTAAAGCAGTGTTTTTTGTCATTCCGAACGTAGCGAGGCGTTTTTTTGTCATTCCGAACGAAGCACAGCGGAGTGAAGAATCCAAATATTCGAAACCATGTTCAAAGGGGAAGGATACCACGTCTACCATGTTTATATTATCACCAATCGAAACAAAACGGTCTTATACACAGGTATGACCAATTTTCTGGCCAGAAGATTGGATGAACATGCTGAAAATATAAAAAGGAGCAAAAAGACCTTCGCCGCTAGGTATAGGTGCAAACATCTATTGTATTATCAAAAATTCACATGGGTCCATGATGCAATTTCCCGAGAGAAAGAGATAAAGGGTTGGCGAAGGGAGAAAAAGAAAGCCCTGATCAAAACAAATACTCCAAAAAGTTCATATCCGGATTAATTGTTTTGA
>JBCBSN010000309.1:0-4561 GCA_039819225.1 Bacteroidota bacterium
TCTGTTCGTCTCGGAAACTTTGGATACTACGCTTTATGGTCCTCCAGTGCCCACCTATCTTACTGAATTTATGGGAGGTAGGGGGAAACCTAAGGAGTCCGGGCCCCTGGATGGCGCAGGTCGAAGAAGTATCTATCAAGAAGTTAGACGTAACTTTTTGGAACCTATGATGACCACTTTTGATCGGCCCATTCCCTTTACCACTTTTGGTAAACGCGATGTGACCAATGTCCCGGCACAGTCCCTAATCTTGATGAACGACCCCTTTGTGATCGGACAGGCGGAAATCATGGCCCAAAAGGTGTTGGACAAGACCGATTTATCCTTTGATCAAAAGGTGGAATGGATTTACCTGCGTACCTTTTCCCGGAAGCCTACGGAAAAGGAAATCGATAATGCCTCCCAATTTATGGCTACTGTAGAGGCCATGAAAAAAGAGGAGGAAAACGATAACAACAAGGATTTGGAAATATGGAAGGAATATTGCCATAGTCTTTTTAATCTAAAAGAGTTTATTTATCTGATATGAGTACCTATCATAATTTTATGCGACGACCCCTTTCCCGTCGGGAAATGCTGACCATATGTAAAGGCGGATTTGGTTCGTTGGCCTTTATGAGCTTGTTCGGGGTTTCTGCCCTTTCCTGTGGGCGTTCCAAAAGTGGGGATATGGCTTCTGCCACAAATTTACCGTTGGCCCCACATTATTTACCCAAGGCAAAGAATGTTATTTTTCTGTATATGGATGGCGGGGTTTCCCAGGTGGATTCCTTTGATCCCAAACCCAGATTGGCCAAAGAAAATGGACAGGATCCCAGAAAAAAATTCAAGGTCGATGCTACCCAGTTTGATAACGTGGGTAAAATTTTAAAGAGCCCCTGGGAATTTAAGCAATATGGAGAATGTGGTATGCCCGTCAGCGACCTTTTTCCGCATATGGCCACCTGTGTAGATGATATTGCCCTGATTCGATCAATGACTTCCCAATTTCCGGAGCATACCAATGCCAATTATTTTTTGCATACCGGGAGCGGCCTACAGGGAAGACCTAGTATCGGTTCCTGGATGACCTATGGTCTGGGCAGTGAAAACAAAAACATCCCCGGATATGTGGTCTTGGACGGAGGGTTGATACCTCCGGGGGGGCTTGATAATTTTAAGAATGGATTCTTGCCTGCTTCCTATCAGGCTTCCATACTCAGGGCTGGGCCACAGCCCGTGGCAAACATTATTCCTAAGGAGAAAATCCCGAATCTTCAAGAGCAAAAGTTGGATTTTATCAAGCAATTGGACAATACCCAGTTGGAAGCGCTTGGGGAGGTCGATGCCATTGAATCGGCGATTTCCAATTATGAATTGGCCTATAAGATGCAATCTTCCATTCCCGAATTGACCGAGTTCAAGGAAGAAACCGAGGCTACCAAGAAATTGTATGGTTTTGACTCCGATGACCCGCATACCCGTGGATATGCTGCCCAATGCCTGCTGGCGCGTAGACTGGTGGAAAGAGGGGTGCGGTTTATCGAATTGACCTGTCCCAAGGTAAGCGCCGATCGTTGGGACCAACACGGAAATTTGAAGGACGGCCATGAAAAAAATGCGTATGCCGTGGATCAACCCATTGCCGGCCTGATCAAAGATTTAAAATCCAGGGGACTACTGGAGGAAACTTTGGTGGTATGGACCGGGGAATTTGGAAGGACGCCATTTGCCCAGGGCACCAACGGACGGGATCATAACCCATCGGCTTTTAGCATGTGGATGGCCGGTGCCGGGGTAAAGGGCGGAACCATTTTTGGAAAGACCGATGAATACGGATATCGGGTCATTGAAAATGAAGTCACCATTCACGATATGCATGCCACTATCATGCACTTGATGGGGCTTGACCACGAACGGCTTACCTTCCGATTTGGAGGTCGTGATATGCGATTGACCGATGTACATGGACACGTGATCAAGGATATTTTAGTCTAGTGCTATGTCAAGTTTAAAGTGTCGTATAGGTTATAGTGGTATTTTGTGCCAGGGCAAGGCTAAAAATCATTGCATCGCCGTAGCTACGGAATTATTTTTTAACGATGGCATGGCGCAAAAGACGCATCATATATGCGACACTTTAAACTTGACATAGCACTAGGGCCAAAAACCAAATGCAAATGAAATGGACTCATAATGGTATCCTATTTATCCTATGGTGGATACCCTTGTTTTTGACGGGACAAAATACCGATTCGGATATCCACCATTCCGTATTTATTGCCGGACCCCAATTCACCGGAATTATTGATGAGGCCGGGAACGTGGTGTGGGATTCCGGAAGGAAGGGGGCACGGGACGGCTATATCCTCAAAAACGGAAATATTCTGATCTGTTGGGGCGATGAGGTAAAGGAGTTCAACAAAAAAAAGGAGGTTGTATTCAGCTATAAAAAACCGGAAAAGAAAATGGAACTGGGTACTGCGGTACGGCTTTCAAAGGGACGTACCCTGATTACCGAGTTGGGTGCCCGTCCTAGGATCATAGAGGTGGATAAAAAGGGCAAGATTCTAAAAAGTGTTCCCTTGCAACCGGAAACGGATAACGTACACATGCAGACCCGCATGGCCAGAAAATTAAAGAATGGCAACTATCTGGTACCGCACCTATTGGCTTTTGCCGTGAAGGAATACCGCCCGGATGGAACCATAATAAACACTTTTAGTACGGATTATGAGGCTTTTGGGGGGCGCGAGGCAAAGACTTGGCCCTTTACCGCGATCCGCACAGAAGACGGTAATACCTTGGTATCCCTTACCAATGGAAATCGGGTTGTGGAACTCAATGCCGATGGGGAGATTGTTTGGCAGATCGACAATTCCCTCTTTGACGGAGATCCCTTGGACGACCCCTGCGGGGCACAGCGCTTGCCCAACGGCAATACTGTGGTAGCCAGTTATCGGGCCAAAGGGGATGCGGTAAAACTATTTGAGGTGGATCGGGATAAAAATATCGTTTGGACGTACAACGGTTATCGCGTACACCATTTTCAAGTATTGACCACCAATGGCAAAAAGGTCAAGGGCACCCCTCTAAAATAACATGAATAATGGCTAAGTGGAATAATCGAATTTTTCTTTTCCCCGACCCTTAATGGGAGGAAAAATTCCTCCAACTTTTGAGATTGGGAGAAAATTTTTTCCCTTTAGGGCTAGGGAAAGAAGATTTTCGACCTTAATGCTTATCCATTATTCCCATTAAATAAGAACATGTTTTGTTAGGGATTCTACTCAGTACTGGTATTTTGGAAAGCCCTCCGGACTTTTTGATTTTTTTGGGTAGGATACATCCTTTAGTCGTTCACTTGCCCATTGGATTTTTACTATTGGCTGCCTTGGTGGAATGGATGGTAAGGAAACCCCGATTCCGGCCTTTGCGGCATTACACGCACTATCTCTGGGGACTAGGGAGCATAAGCGCTTTTTTGGCCGTCCTTTTGGGCTATTTTCTCTCGCTGTCCGGGGATTATAACGAGACTACCTTGTTCTGGCACAAATGGATGGGGGTTGCCGTGCTCCTGTTTTCTTTGGGTTGTTACCTGGTTTCCAGAAGGCGGCTGCAACTTCCCCTTTTCGGAAATTCCATTTTGATCGTCCTGGTCGTATTTACCCTGGTTTATACCGGTCATTTGGGGGGCAACCTTACCCATGGATCTTCCTATTTACTGGAATATGCGCCCAATCTAATCCGGAATATGGCCGGTATGCCCAACAAGGCCGTTCCACGTGCAAAAGTGACCGTATTGGATTCGGCCGAGGTATATCTGGATTTGATCGCACCTATTTTGGATAGGCGTTGTGTGAGTTGTCATAATGATGATAAAAAGAAAGGAGGCTTAAAACTGACTTCCTATGCTGATATGATGTCCGGGGGCGATAGCGGACCAGCGGTGATGGCCGGCGATTTGGACGCAAGTGAACTCTATAGGCGAATAACCCTGCCCGAAAATCACGAAGAGTTTATGCCCACGGAGGGCAAACCGCCCTTGTCGGAGGATGAGATGGGCATACTGCGATGGTGGATTAAAAACAATGCCCTTTCCAACGGATATTTTATGGCAATGGATCCCGGTGAGGAAATGCAGGATACCGTGGAAAAATATCTGGGTCTCGATAAAAACAATTTGCTAAGCCAAAACGTAGCACCTCCCGGAAAGGAAATGGTGGATTCGTTGGTGAATTATGGTTTTATCCTGAATCCGTTGATGATAGACAATCACTTTATGGAAGCCAATTTTAGTTTAAGCGAACAAGAACTGACCAATCAAGCTTTGGAAACCCTTTTGGCATTGAAGGACAACATCATCTGGTTAAACCTGAGTAATTCGGGAATTGGGGATGCCCAATTGGAACCTGTAGGCAAATTGGAAAACCTAATCAAACTGAACCTGACCAACAATACCATCTCGGATGAGGGATTGATGCATCTTTCCCAACTTCAAAATCTGGAATCTATCAACCTATATAAAACAAACGTTTCCAAAGGGTTATTGGACTTGGTTCCTAAACTTCCCAATTTAAAA
>JBCBSN010000310.1:0-4555 GCA_039819225.1 Bacteroidota bacterium
AATCGGTTAGGAAGGGAGTATCCCTGAGACCGTCCAAACAAAACAAGATTATATTGGGTAGTTTGTTGATACTGCTCAGTATTGCCCGATTTGGGTTTGGGTTTTGTCTTTTTCCCCTTTTTTGCCATAGGACTTTGGGTTGTTCCGGCGGCTAAATTACAAATTTACTTCTGAAGCATGCCGAATCAAAAAAACTTAGGTGCGTAAATAATAAGGCCTATGATGGCCGCAAGAACGGAAACCAACATTACGGCACCTGCGGAAACATCTTTTATAAAGCCTATTTTTGGGTCATGCTCTGGCTGCACATAGTCCGCGAGTTTCTCTATCGCAGTATTAAGTCCTTCGATCCCAAGGACGAGGCCTATAGCAAAAAGTTGCAGGATCCATTCCGTGGTAGAAATATCAAAATAGAACCCGGCGGCGGTAACCAACACGGCTATGAACACTTGGATTTTTATACTGGCCTCCGTTTTAATAAGCAGTAACGCGCCCCTGAGGGCGTAGCCTATACTTTTAATACGGTTGCGCAAAAAGGATTCCTTAGGCATCCATTAAGGCTTCCAGAGCGGCCTTATAGTTGGGCTCGTCAACAGTTTCCGGAACTTGTTCCGTATAGACCACTTCACCGTTTTCGTTCACCACTACCACCGCCCTGGAGTGCAAAGGCTCAAGAGGGCCATCGGTAAAGGCAACTTGATAGGCCTGCCCAAAGGAACCGTCCCTAAAATCGGACAGCATTTCCACGTTTTCAATGCCCTCGGCACCACAAAAACGGGCCTGCGCGAAAGGAAGGTCTTTGGAAACACAGGCCACTATCGTATTCTCAAGTTCTGCCGCCTCCTGGTTAAATTGCCTAACGGACTGGGCACAGGTTCCGGTGTCGATACTGGGAAATATGTTCAATAGCACCTTTCTTCCTTCATAATCGGACAAGGATCGCGAAGAAAGATCGGTCATGGTTAAATTAAAATCAGGCGCCTTGCTTCCCTGGGAGGGTAAACTTCCCAAGGTGTGTATTTCATTTCCTTTTAGAGTTACTGTAGCCATGGATATATAGATTTAGATTGAAGCGTGAAATTATAAAATATTGAAAGGATATCTAAGCAATCCCAAAAGAAAATATCAAAATCCGGTGCCCCTAAAAACAAAACTGCCCTTATGCCGTGTTAGAGGTGGCCAGTTGTTTTATCTTGATGCGAAAGGCAGCGAACAAGAGTGTCATAAAAGGGCTTAGGATGCTAAAGAACACATAGGGGATATAAGCTGTTGCGCCCGCATAGCCGAACAGCACCTTGGAATGGTAGGCCCCACAGGTATTCCAGGGCACCAATACAGAGGTAACCGTACCCGAATCTTCCAAGGTGCGACTTAAATTTTCCGGTGCCAACCCTCTGTCCCTATAGGCTTTGGAAAACATTTTTCCGGGGACCACCAGTGCCAGGTATTGATCGGAGGCGGTAAGGTTAAGGGCCAAGCAACTGGCCACCGTACTTGCAAAAAGTCCAAAAGTGGTCTTTGCCATGCGTAAAAGCGAATCCGTAATGCGGGAAAGAGCTCCTATGGCGTCCATTACACCTCCGAAAACCATAGCACAAATGATCAGCCAAATGGTTCCCAACATTCCGGCCATCCCACCAGAAGTAAAGAGTTCGTTTAATTCCGCACTGGAGGTTTCCACCGCGGTATCCACGGTAAGCGCATTCATAATACCCCTATAACCCGATTGAAACGTTAAGGTATCGCTGCCTCCTATTTGAGCAACAATTTCGGGTTGGGCGATCAGAGCGGCCACTCCTCCCAAAAGCGCACCCAACAACAGCGCGATCAGGGGAGGTGTCTTTCTAACAATCATCACGATCACCAAAAGGGGTACTAAAAAAAGCCAAGGGTCTATGTTGAACGAACCCTTAATATCGGCAAGTTTACCACCAATATCCGCCGTCCCGGCTATATTTAAGTTAAGTCCGATGACGACAAAAATGATCAAGGTTATGGTTATCGTAGGTATCGTGGTCCAGCCCATATATTTGATATGCGAGAAAAGTTCACCTCCTGCCATGGCAGGCGCCAGGTTGGTAGTATCGCTCAAAGGCGACATCTTATCCCCAAAATAGGCCCCAGACAGCACAGCACCGGCGGTCATTCCAATGGAAATGCCCAAAGTCTCGCCAATGCCTACCAAGGCTATCCCTACCGTAGCGGAAGTAGTCCATGAACTTCCCGTAGCAATGGAAATAATAGCGCAGATAACGATACAGGCGGCCAAAAAGATCGTGGGATTCAAAATTTGAAGTCCATAGTAGATCATCGTGGGGATAATACCGCTGACCATCCAGGTACCCGCCAAGGCGCCCACCATTAGCAAAATAAGCAATGCCCCTGTGGTGGACATCACATTTTGGGCCACCTCCCTGATCATTGCCTTATAGGTTACCTTGTTGCAAAATCCTACGATGGCCGCCACTGCCGCCCCTAAAAGGAGAATAAACTGATTGGAACCACTTAGCGCATCATCTCCAAAAACATAGATGTTGTAGGCCAGCATGCCCACGAGGGCAAGCACTGGAATCAAGGCTTCCCAAATATTCAGTTCCTTGTTTTCTGCAATACGCCGAGTGGTCTTTGGGTCTGCGGATTTTTGATCCTTCATCTAGTTATTCAGGTCTTTGGCGTAATAATACGATTTTGACAAGGGTTGTGCAAGTCAAGAAAAAATTCCAAATCCCAAATAAAGGGAGACGGAAGACCGAAGACGGGAGACGGAAGTTCAAGTGCAAGTTTCAAACTCAAACTCCAAAAGTAGTTCGCTACTAAACTTCTAAACTCATAAACCCATAAACTTATAAACTTATAAAACCTTAAACTTAAAAAATCCCAAATTTCAAATTCCAAATTTCAACCAACCTTGAACCCGAAACCCGAAACCCGGAACCTGGAACTTGAAACCCAGAACCCAAGACCGAACATGGTCAACCCAAAAAATCGTGGTATTTTTACCATTCAATTTAAAGCCTAATACATGAGTTCATATGATGTAGCCGTTATCGGCTCTGGCCCCGGGGGATACGTAGCGGCCATTCGCTGCGCCCAATTGGGAATGAAGACCGCAATTATAGAGAAATACAGTACCCTAGGGGGAACCTGCCTCAATGTGGGCTGTATTCCGTCCAAGGCCCTATTGGACAGCAGTCATCATTATGAGGATGCCATAAAACACTTTAAAGATCACGGGATAGAGATTCCTGGTGAGGTAAAAGTAAACCTGGAACAGATGATCGCCCGGAAACAGGGTGTGGTCGATCAGACTACCAAAGGCATCGAGTTTCTCATGAACAAAAATAAGATAGACGTGTACGAAGGTCTAGGCAGCTTTGCGGACGCCACCCATATCAGCATCAAAAAAGGAAAGGCAAAAGCGCAGACCATTGAGGCGAAGCATACGATTATAGCTACCGGAAGCAAACCCGCAACGCTTCCTTTCATCAAAATTGACAAGGAACGTATCATTACCTCTACCGAAGCCCTAAAGCTAAAGGAAATCCCAAAACATATGATCGTTATCGGGGGTGGGGTCATTGGATTGGAACTGGGGCAGGTATACAAAAGACTAGGGGCCGAGGTCAGTGTTATAGAGTATATGGATCGGATAATCCCCACTATGGATGCCGCACTTTCCAAGGAACTTATGAAGGTGATGAAAAAGCAAAAGGTAAAGTTCCATTTGAGTCATAAAGTGAAATCCGTGGAACGAAAAGGGGAGGAGATTATCATAAAGGCCGATGACAAAAAAGGACAGGAAGTGGAGTTCAAGGGAGATTACTGCCTAGTGTCCGTAGGCAGAAAACCCTACACAGAAGGATTGAATGCGGAAGCCGCTGGGGTGCAACTAGATGACCGGGGCAGGGTAACGGTAGATGACCATTTACAGACCACAACTTCCAATATTTATGCCATCGGCGACGTAATCCGGGGGGCTATGTTGGCCCATAAGGCCGAGGAAGAAGGGGTACTGGTCGCCGAGCAGTTGGCCGGGCAAAAACCCCATATAGACTATAATTTGATTCCCGGAGTGGTCTATACATGGCCAGAGGTGGCTGCGGTGGGCAAAACCGAAGAGGAATTAAAGGAGGCGGGTATCGCCTATAAATCCGGGCAATTCCCCATGCGTGCCCTAGGACGTTCCCGGGCCAGTATGGATATCGACGGATTTGTGAAAATCTTGGCGCATGAAGATACGGACGAGGTACTGGGTGTTCACATGATCGGGGCACGTTGTGCGGACCTGATCACGGAAGCCGTAACCGCCATGGAATACCGCGCCTCGGCTGAGGACATTGCACGGATGAGCCACGCCCATCCTACCTATGCCGAAGCCGTTAAGGAGGCCGCGCTGGCCGCCACGGAAAACAGGCCTTTACATATTTAGTTAGGACAACGATAGGACCTTTTGGTTTTAGACAGCCTAACAGATTTTCACAGTATAGCACCAAATATACAAGCAAAAAATCGACAATCTCACCCATGGAAAGCATTGTTCAAATATGGGGCTATA
>JBCBSN010000311.1:0-4545 GCA_039819225.1 Bacteroidota bacterium
ACTACACGTTGAATGCCATTCCCGAAGGCACTATGCTCCCCGCTTCGGAATTATCCACCACGCGCTCGGTGGTGAAAAAGAAAGTGGTCAAAAGGAGACCTCCAGTAAAATCGGCAAAAAAGACTATCCCGGTACTTACGGATGCCCAGATACAGCCGCTGCTCACCAATAATACCTGTGTAGCCTGCCACCATAAGGAAAAAAGGGTGGTTGGCCCTTCCTTTGAAGCCATATCAAAAAGGAAATACAGCAATGAAAGGATCGTTGAACTTATTTACAATCCAGAGCCCAAAAACTGGCCTGAATATGCCACCCCTATGGCCCCCATGCCCCAAGTACCCCGCGACGAGGCCTTAAAAATTGCGGCATGGATAAATGCGTTGGATTAAGACCGGTCCTGATCCTTAAGGTTTTCCCAACTAATTTCTCCTCTATCAATTCCGCTTTTTAATTCCGGGTAGGCTTCCAAAAGTTCTTTGGCCCCGGCATTTTTAGAGGTATGGCAGCAAAGTGCCCCTACCCTATTTTCCATAGGATTATCGCTCTTCAAAAGTCGTTGCATATCCTTTAGCAGTGTTGGGTTAAGATATTGCGCTACAGGTCGCCAAAAATAAGGGTCAATGTCCCTTGAGGCCGCCCAACGCTCATGGGCATAATCCGAGATAATACGGGTAAGTTCGGTATTGGCCCGCGCATCAATTTCCTTAATGGCACTTAAATCGCCTTGCATAAAGGCTGTTTTAAGGTACATTTGGTTCCACTGCTGCTCGTTGAAATAAAGTGCCGGATAGGGATTGTTCAAGGCAATGGCATTAAATACCGTGGAAATATTGGTCCGCAAGGCCTCCACCGCGGTGTGCTTGTAGACTTCTGGATTGGGAAGAAAGACCAGGAATTTCAAAAAAGTCGCCAGTTCACCAGTATCCGCCACCTGGATAATATTGGCCACCTTGGGCCTAAACATATCGGGATCTGCTTCCAAGACCTCCATTAAAAGGTATATCCTGGAAATTTGCTGTAAATCCGCCCGTTGTAGACGCAGATAATCGGCCACCTCCCCGTTCCCCGAAATTTCCGGTACTTCATTATTTTGAATTTTTGAGGCCAAAAGACTATAGGTCATATACATTTCCTTAGCGGAACTCTCCCGGATAATCGAATCCAATTTATCCCTTAGCCAAGACCAGGTTTCCACCTCTAAGGTATGCTGTAGAACTGTAGAAAGCACTTGGGTCACATTTTCCGATTGCATAAAATCCAGTTTTAGATGATAATCGCTGTGAATGAAACACAAACTGATCAAAAAAAGTAAGAGCCTATTTTGAAATCTGGGATTGGCCCCGAGTACTTGGAATCAACAAAACCTACTTGTCCCAATTCAGGCGGATTTGCTCCTCAACCATCCGCCGACGGGCAGGAAGTACCTCAAAAAAATTGACATATTTCAAAACAGGCCCTAGGTTATAGGTTCAAAATTAAAGCTAATTCCCGTATAAAGGAAAAGAGCGCCGTTATTATGGGATTCTTCCACGATAAAAACCAAATCGGGAAAAATGGAATATTCGAAGGGGACAAAAAAGGGTGTATAAAACGAAGGGATCTGCCTGCAAGATGACAAATGTCATATGACCCGATTAGCACAGTCCATACTTTTGTGAAACCTTAATTTCAAGGCAAAATCATAAAGAATATGAGTATGGAAATCATGGAAGAAGTTAGAAAAAGGGTATATCGATTTGGTGATAAATCCGCTGATGGCAACAGTACAATGCGCAACCTGTTAGGTGGAAAAGGCGCCAACTTGGCGGAGATGAGTGCCATAGGTATTCCGGTACCTCCAGGGTTTACCATAACCACGGAGGTCTGCACGGAATATAATGCCTTGGGCAAAGAGGCTACCCTACAGTTAATCAAAGCCGATGTAGAGGAGGCCGTGACCAATGTGGAAAAAATTATGGGCACCAAGTTTGGCGATGTGGACAATCCATTATTGATTTCCGTACGATCCGGTGCTCGGGTTTCCATGCCCGGGATGATGGATACTGTCTTGAATCTAGGTCTTAATGACCAAGTAGTAAAGGGGCTGGCCGCCAAGACCAAGAACGATCGTTTTGCATGGGACTCCTACCGCAGGTTCATCCAAATGTACGGTGGAGTTGTCTTGGGAATGAAACCGGAATCCAAGGATGATATTGATCCCTTTGAGGAAATCATGGAACACCTTAAGGAAAAGCGGGAAATTGATTTGGACACCCAATTTACCATTCAGGACTTAAAGGATTTGGTCTATGATTTTAAGGACATCGTAAAAAAACGTACCGGTCAGGATTTTCCAACAGACCCTTGGCAACAACTATGGGGAGCCATCATCGCCGTATTCAATAGCTGGAACGGGGATCGAGCCTTATACTATCGAAAAATGCATGGATATCCCGGCGAATGGGGCACCGCGGTAAATGTACAGGCCATGGTATACGGTAATATGGGCGATAGTTCCGGAACCGGAGTGTGCTTTACAAGGGATGCCGGAACCGGTGAAAACGTTTTTAACGGGGAGTATTTGATCAATGCCCAAGGCGAAGATGTGGTAGCGGGTGTACGTACCCCACAACAAATTACCATGTTGGGATCAAAACGATGGGCAGAACTGGCCAAGGTAAAAGAAAACGAACGTTTGGTAAAGTATCCCTCCCTGGAGGAATTGATGCCCACCATTTATGATGAACTCTTTAAATATCAAGCTATTCTTGAAAAGCATTACCGGGATATGCAAGACATGGAGTTCACCATCCAGGAAGGGAAATTATGGATATTGCAGACCCGTAATGGCAAACGCACCGGGGCGGCCATGGTCAAAATCGCTATGGACCGGCTAAAGGAGGGGTTGATCAACGAAAAAGAAGCCGTCCTTGGTATAGAACCCAACAAACTGGATGAGTTGTTGCATCCCGTATTTGACCCCAAGGCCCTAAAACGTGCCCATGTAATTGCTCAGGGCCTCCCCGCCTCACCAGGGGCGGCCACGGGACAAATCGTATTTTTTGCTGATGAGGCCCATAAGTTTAGACATAGTATCCTGGCCCGGATAGAGACCTCTCCGGAAGATTTGGAAGGGATGAACATCGCCGTGGGCATCCTTACCGCACGGGGTGGGATGACTTCCCATGCCGCTGTGGTGGCCCGGGGGATGGGCAAATGTTGCATTTCCGGTGCGGGTGCCCTGAGAATAAACTATAAAAGACGCACCTTAACGGTTGACGGGAAGGTATACCATGAAGGGGACTGGATTTCCTTAAACGGTTCCACTGGGAATATCATTGAAGGAAAAGTGGCCACCATTGAGCCAGAATTGAGCGGGGAATTTGGAGAAATTATGGAACTGGCCGATAAATTCCGTACCATGGATGTACGTACCAACGCAGATTCTCCCAAGGATGCCAAGGTAGCACGGAATTTTGGGGCCAAAGGTATAGGTTTGGCACGGACCGAGCATATGTTCTTTGAAGTAGACCGTATAAAGACCATGCGCGAAATGATATTGGCCGATACGGTAAAGGGAAGAAAACACGCCTTGGAAGATCTCCTGCCCATGCAACGTAAGGATTTCGAGGGCATTTTTGAGGCCATGGACGGCCATCCCGTAACGATTCGTTTGTTGGATCCCCCCTTGCACGAGTTTGTACCCCATCAATTGGCCACACAAAAAGAGTTGGCAGAGGATATGCACATTTCCCTATCCGCCGTTAAGAACAAGGTAGCCGAGCTTCAGGAGTTTAACCCCATGTTAGGCCACCGCGGCTGTAGATTGGGTAATACCTATCCAGAGATTACCGAAATGCAGACTAGGGCCATTATAGAAGCCGCTTTGAACCTAAAACAGAAAGGAATTGTTGCTAAACCTGAGATTATGGTGCCCTTGGTAGGTACGCTTGGGGAATATATGGAACAGGACAAAGTCATACGGGAGACCGCCCAGGAAGTATTTAAGGAATATGGGGATACCATCGATTATTTGGTAGGTACGATGATAGAGGTTCCCCGTGCCGCTCTGATGGCGGACTCCATTGCGGAGCGGGCCGATTTCTTCTCCTTTGGCACCAATGACCTCACCCAAATGGCCTTTGGATACTCCCGTGACGATGCGGGAAAATTTCTGCCTGTCTATTTGGAAAAGGGAATTCTTACCGCGGATCCTTTTGAGGTATTGGATCAACAAGGTGTGGGGCAACTCATAAAGCTTGGGACCGATCGGGGTAGAAATTCCAAACCCGACCTAAAAGTAGGTATCTGTGGCGAGCATGGTGGGGAACCTAGTTCTGTGGCGTTCTGCCACACCCTAGGTATGAATTACGTAAGTTGTTCCCCTTTCAGGGTACCAATTGCACGCATAGCGGCAGCCCAGGCAGCCATAGCGGTAGAGGGTTGAGCCATCATCGAATAAATGGTCTTTAAAAAGTCCGTGATCGTCTTTTTAGAAAATAGGGACATCGGAAGGATATATATGTCGTTCCGATGTTTGGTGGTCTAGTCCCTGTTTTATAATCG
>JBCBSN010000312.1:0-4511 GCA_039819225.1 Bacteroidota bacterium
CTTCAAACGCAATACGTATTTTTGGTTTTTCCTTAAACCACGGTTTTATTGACAACCAAACATTTGTTTGGTATATTTTGGTGAAAATGATACCTTATCTCCTCTTTGCTGTATGGTATCTACATTGTCCTTTTAGGTGGAGAAGCTTCATTTTGTTAATACTCTCTCCTTTTGCGGCGACTATTATGGCTCCCTTTTTCATTAGAAAGTTAAGCCCGCAGATATTAGGGTTATCATTCGTTTTGTTTGTTTCTGCACTGCTGTTTTTGGACAGAAGGGCCTTAAACATAAAATGGAGAAGGTATCACACATTGACCTTGCCAATAACCGATATGTTTAGCAAAAATCTTAAAGGGGTCTATAGAAGTCTTCAAGATCATCTGAAAAAAACTGATAATCAAAAAAATGATAGATATATACGAAACCTTTTGGGAGTTAAATCTGTTTTGGATAAAAATGTGCCAACTTTCTATAGTCGAAAATATCTTAGGACTCCACTAGAAAGAACGGACCTAGTTATTATCGGAATACTATTGTTTTCGTTTCTGCTCTATTTTGTCCATTATCTGTTTCCTTCAGGATTGAAAACGGTTGATTTTTATCTATTCTCATTAGGGAGTAATGGTTTTGTGGATATTAGTGTTTTTGTTTGGTTTATGTCCCTAAAACTGTGCGTTATCATTCCACTTTCCGTTTGGTTCATCACAAGCCCTTACTGGTGGCGCTATGCAATATTAAGCCCGATAGCACTATATGTTTTTCAACTTTGGAGCGGTCTTAGAAATCAAATAGCCATTGATGAAATGGAATATATTCATTCCCTCCCTGTAATCCTTGTAGTTATGGCCATATTATTCTTTTTATCCTATAAAATACGGCTACAATCCAAAATCCTTGATCTTTATGGAAAACTAAAAGACGAAATAGAGCTTTTGCTCAAGGATCTTGAAGCCCAAAAAGGCAATACCGCACAAGCAAAATCCCAATTTGAAAGTGTACGGCAAAATCTAGAGCGAAAAAGCCCAAAAGAGCAATTGGAAATACTGGTACGCCTAAAAGCGGAGTTACAGGAAAAAATGTCCAAATACTAACCCGAATGCCCGCAAAGAATAGAATACAACTCGATTTCAAAAGGGATCTCCTTACCCTGTAGGGAATCCTTCAAAAACAGGGAAGCCCTCATCCCTATCGGTGGCGATATGCCATTCTAAGCCCTATAGCTTTGTTCAGTTTTCAACTTTGGGAAGGAATACGCAATACGAACGATCAAGTGGATGAGACAGAATATCTCCGGGCCCTGCCCTTTATATTCCCAGTTCTAGGTGTGTTGTTTTTCCTGTCCTCTGTAATTCGCCGCCAAATTCAACTCCTGGATATATACGAGACCGTAACGAAAGAATCGGAAAGGCTATTGCACGTGCTCGGGATTCTCAAAAATGACAACATACAAGGATTAAAAAAGGAAATTGAAACTCTTAAAACGGGTTTGAGCAAGAAAAATGCCCAAGAGCGCATGAACTTTCTTCATAAAATAAAGGAGGAATTGGAAGAGAAGCTAAAGCCGTAAGGATATATTTGAAAAGGCTTCACATAGCCTCATTATCCAGTTTCTTCTGGGTGCGCTCTATCTCTTCGGTGACCTCTTTTAACAACCGTTTTAGCTCCAGTTCTTGGCGTTCCTTTATTTTTTGTTCGATAATGCGTTCAATTTCATTTTGCTTTTCCCTGGGCAGGTCCTCAAAATCCAAAATCAGCTCTTCCTCTCCTTCAATTAGCATATTTCCCTCGCCCGTTATCAACCAAACCAGGTTCAGCTTGGGATAGGTACGCACAATATTCTCGATTACATCACTACCAATAGAGGCGTTGTTCTTTTTCATCCGCATGGTATAACCGTTACTGGCACCAATGGACAAATCGAACTGGCGGGCACTGAGTCCCAATTTCTCCATAAACTGTACTACGCGATCGATAGTTTTGAACATCGTTAAAAATCTACATCACAAAGATAACGTTTTGTTAAAAAATGGAAAAACTTGGCGCTATACTTATCAAAGTATGATTGATTTAGAAAATAATCTATATATTGCAGTCTATATTCTAATAGAGTTCCCTCACTTATGAGACAAATATTTCCTCAGGAAATTGTAGAACACACTACAAACCGGTTTATCCCCCAAAATACGGTAAGGGGCAAAATCATCTACGGTACCGTTTTGCTGGCCTGTATATTGGGAATAGGTTCCCTGCCCTTCATTTCGGTGGGCATTTTTTCAACGGCAAAAGGATACATCCGACCAGAAAAAGAACGGGTAGCCCTTACTTCGGTCAATTCCGGGGAGGTATTTCACTCCGATATTTACAACAACAAAAGGGTGGAACGGGGCGATACGCTGCTTGTATTGCAAAACAACAGCCTGGATGAACAGCAGCAATGGCTTTTACAACAAAGTACCACCTTAAAAAGGGAATTGGCCGATTTAGGCAATTTACTACAGGGACGGCGCACCGTTAAAAAGCTGATAACCCCCAAATATCAAAAGGAACTCATAAACTATAGATCCAGATTAGACGAACATCGTGCAAAATTGGAAAAATCAAAAATAGACTACGAACGTAACCAAAAACTCTACGCCAAAGGGGTCATCGCAAAGGCTACTTATGAGGACATACAGCTGGAATATGATTTGGGCAAAAATGCCTTGCATCAGTTTACGAAGAACCAATTAAGCGTTTGGCAAGCGACATTCTCCCAATTGGAAATCACCTTGATGCAGCTTAGCGCTGATTCTGCCCAGATAGAAAAAAAGAAAGGAAGTTATGTCATTACGGCCCCCCTGGGCGGTACCCTTATGAGCATAACCGGGATAGAAGAAGGAGGCTTCATTACGGCCGGGACTACCGTGGGCGAGATAAGTCCGGAAGCGGATTTGATCGCCGAATGCCAAGTAAGTCCCTTGGATATTGGGTTGATCGATGCCAATAAAAATGTAAATTTTCAAGTGGATGCGTTCAATTATAACCAGTGGGGCATGGTAGAAGGAGAAATTATTTCCATTGGCCGGGATGTGGAATATTTGGAGGGCAAACCCTTTTATAAAGTCCGTTGTAGACTAAAAGACAACGAATTGCAATTGAAAAATGGGTTTACCGGTACTTTGGGAAAGGGAATGACCTTGACCGCTCGTTTTGAACTAACGGAAAGGACCTTGTTCCAATTGCTATATGACAAAGTGGACGATTGGATAAATCCCGGTAATGCCCCAACCCTTGTAACTAACAAGCACTAATGGCCAAGATCACCATAAAACAACACGATATAACGGATTGTGGAGCTGCCTGTTTGGCCTCTATAGCCGCGCACTATAAGTTGCAGCTTCCCATTTCCCGTATTCGTCAATATGCCGGGACCGATAAAAAAGGCACCAATATCCTTGGATTGATCAAGGCGGCCGAAAAGTTGGGTTTTGACGCCAAGGGGGTACGCGGGGACTTCGATAGTTTATATAAAATCCCAAAACCCGCCATCGCCCATATCATCGTACGGGGGCAGTTACAACATTATGTGGTCCTTTACAGGATAACCAAGACCCATGTGCTGGTCATGGACCCCGGAACAGGAAAAATGGAAAAGCGGAGCCATGAAGCATTCAAAGAGGAATGGACCGGGGTATTGGTACTCCTAATACCCAACCAGGACTTTAAAAAAGGCAACGAAAAGGTATCTGTTCTTTCCCGCTTCTGGTTTCTTCTAAAACCGCACCGCACGGTGTTGGGGCAGGCATTTTTTGGAGCCGTAATATATACCTTGTTAGGTTTCTCCACCACCATTTATATTCAAAAGATTACGGACCACGTACTGGTGGACAGCAACGAAAAACTACTCCATTTGCTGAGTTTGATCATGCTCGTCCTCCTTTGTATCAAAGTCATTATAGGCGCATTCAAGGATATTTTTTTGGTGAAGACTGGGCAGCAGATCGATGCACGCTTAATATTGGGATATTACAAACATTTGTTACAACTGCCCCAACCGTTTTTTGATACCATGAGGGTGGGTGAAATCATATCTAGAATAGGCGATGCCGTTAAGATACGTAGTTTTATAAATGGTGTGGCCCTAAATTTAGCGGTAAACATACTTATTGTGTTTTTTTCCTTCGTGTTAATGTTTAGCTACTATTGGAAATTGGCACTTATCATGTCCATTATAGTACCCATTTATGTAGTACTGTACATTTTGGTAAATCGCTTGAATAAGAAAGTAGAACGAAAAGTAATGGAAGACGCTGCCGATCTGGAGAGCCACCTAGTGGAATCCCTAAATGCCGTGGGTACTATTAAACGTTTTGGTCTGGAACATTTTGCGAACCTAAAGACCGAAATGCGTTTTGTAAAACTGTTGAATACGGGCTACAAATCCGCTTTGAATTTTGTTTTTTCAAACACATCCTCCAATACCGTAACACAGATTTTTACCATTGTATTGTTATGGGCCGGTTCTGGCTTTG
>JBCBSN010000313.1:0-4507 GCA_039819225.1 Bacteroidota bacterium
GAGGCATCGCCCTTAAAGGAGGGCAGCGATTTCCAAATGTTCACCAATACCTCCTGGAACAGATCTTTGGTATCCTCGGCATCCTTGGCATAGACGGAACAGATACGCCACAGCTTATGTTGGTGTTCTTCCAATGCATTGAGGAAGATGTTTTCAAGATTTTCTTCCATAGGTGAAGCTTGTCTTCAATAGTATTGGTTATAGCTAGATGGGAAATATGACAAAAAGCTCAAAAATATTTGTAGAGACGGTTTCTTTTAGGGATAATGATTGGGCATTGGATTGGGCAATCTTTCAATTAGACAACTTTAACTTACAAAACGTGAATAACGGATAAGCTCTTTTCAACTCGAAAATTCTTTTTCCCTTGCCCTAAAGGGTAGAATTTTCTAGACCAGGTCATTTTCAAGAGGATTTTTTCATCCGCCAAAGGCGGGCCGGGGAACCAAAAAATCCCGCTTTATTCGCTTATCCATTATTCACGTTACAAAAGTAAATACTGACTAAAATGTAGTATTTATAATCTTAATGCTGTCTTATTGTATGGAAATAAATTCTTAATTTTCATTTTAGACCAATACCCAAATGAGCAAAAAGGAAGTATCCCTTGCGGAAGAAGCTATTGCCAATAAGATATACCTTATCCGAAATAAAAGCGTGATGCTAGATAGTGACTTGGCCGAACTGTATCAGGTGGAGACTAAAAGATTAAATGAGCAGGTCAAAAGAAATATGGGACGCTTCCCCAAGGATTTTATGTTCCATTTAAGCAAGGAAGAATGGGAAAACTTGAGGTCGCAAAATGCGACCACAAGTTGGGGAGGCCGTAGAAATGAACCTTATGCCTTTACGGAACATGGGGTGCTGATGTTATCCAGTGTTTTGAATAGTGAAAGGGCTATTGCCGTAAACATTAGGATTATGAGGGTATATACTAAGTTAAAGGAAATGTTGTTAAATCATAGGGAACTACTGTTTCGGATGGAAAAATTAGAGAGACAGATAGGGAAACACGATATACAGATATCGCAGGTCTTTGCCTATATTCAGAAATTTATCCAGCAAGAGACCAATCGCAAACAAATAGGCTACAAAAAGGGAATAGTTACTTATATATAAACATACCCAAAAGATGGTACGGAAGGTGTAGATAGAATCGTGTTTACCCAAAAACCTCCCCATGACCAGGTAGGGAAGGGATGGCCCCATAACCTGTGGTTGTAAAGGCACCGGCCCTGTTGGCCTTTTCTACCATTTGGGTCAAAAGTTCAAAATCTTCCAAGATGGTCTTGGGGTTGCCCAAGGATGCGATCTGATACAGCAAACAGCCTATAAAAGCATCCCCGGCCCCTGTAGTATCCACAGGATTTACAAATATACTGGGAACTGTACGTTTGGCGGTGGGTGTACTTATCAAGGTGCCTTTGCCTCCCAGGGTAATGGTAATAAGCGGGGCGCCCACGTCGTGCAGGGCATTGCAACAGGCCTCCAAGTCGTCCTTTCCGGACAAGAGCCGAGCCTCTTCCAAACTAAATTTGCAAAGATGTGATTTTTCAATAAAATGCAGACTCTTTTTGATAAAGATATCCTCTTCCCCTTTCCAAAGGTCTGCCCTAAAGTTGGGGTCATAGCTGATGAAGGTATCCTGCGTAAGCGTATCAAAAAAATAACGCCCGTAGGCTTCCTCCAGTCCGCCTCCCAATAGGGCCGTTGCGGCACCAAAATGTACCATATTACCATTGAACCCTTTTTTGATGGCCGGGTCGTACTTCAATTTTCTATCCGCCCCACGGTCAAAGAAAAAATCCCGTTCCCCATCTTCGGCCAAGGATACAAAGGCCAGGGTAGTAAAGGTCTTGCTGCGTTGTGTTAGGGAAATGTCCACATGGTTATCCTTAAGGACGGTCAGTAAAAAAGTTCCAAAAGGATCCTTCCCAACACAGCCGATAAATTGACTTTTGCCGCCGAGTTTGGCAATGGCACAAGCCACATTAGCCGGGGCACCGCCCGCTTTTTTGGTAAAGGTGTGTGCCTTGCTCAAATCGTTGCCTTGATCTCTGGCTACAAAATCGATTAAAAGTTCCCCAATGCAATATACCGTCTTCATAGACTTTGAATAGACCAATAAAAGTATAAAAAATGGCATAATCATCCGAAACTTTTGAAACTAGACCGTTTCACTGCTAGAGCCTAGAGGATAGACGTGCTGAAAATCAATTGGTATAGGTTCCAGGCCCCAGGAGCGCAGCGGTCTTGGGTCTAACTTTCGGATAGTTCCGAAAAAATGGTACGGATTTTAAGTCTCTTGTTCTTTAACCCCGTCCTCTAGCCACATTTGGAGGAGCCACAATCCGTGCAAGTGAGGCAACCTTCTTGATAAATAAGGTTGGTGGATCCACAATTGGCGCACTTTTGCCCTTTGGCTACCGTACCGTCCGCCACATAGCGTTTTAAGGCCCTGGCCACCCCATTTTTCCAGGTATTGATCTGCTCGCTATCCAGTTGTAGGCTATTGATCAAACGAACCACATTCTCTATGGGCATCCCGTGGCGGAGCGTACCGGAAATCAATTTGGCGTAGTTCCAATATTCTGGGTCGAACTTATGGGAAAGTCCTTCAATAGTAGTCTTGTATCCCCTCCTGTTCTTGTATTGAAAATCATAACGGGAAGTGCCGTCCTCGTTCCTGTTTTTTATGATTAGGCCATCCTCTACCCAACGGGGAATAAGTATGCCGTCCTCATCATCCGCAAGGCCCGTGAAGATTTCGTAGGGGATATCATCGATCAAACCGATAAAGGCGATCCATTTTTCCTTGTTGTTCTGGAAACGTACCACATCGGCCTGCAAAATTCCTGGGCGCTTGGTGGGGAAGGGCGTTAAGGTTTCGGTCTCCTTTTTATCTTCCGTATTTGAAATTAGGACTCCGGAACGCGAGCCATCCCTATATACGGTAACCCCTTTGCAACCCACTTTCCAGGCCTCCAGGTATAATTGGCCTACGAGTTCCTTGGAAACATTATTGGGCAGATTAATGGTAACACTAATGGAATGATCTACCCATTTTTGGACGGCTCCCTGTAGACGAACCTTGCTCAACCAATCCACATCATTTGAGGTAGCCCTGTAATAGGGACTTTTTTGGACTATGGCGTCCAGTTCCTCCTGGCCGTAGTTCTTTTCCGTGTCAATGCCATTGACTTCCATCCATTGCTTAAAGCGATGGTGAAATACCAAATACTCTTCCCAGGAGTCACCTACCTCGTCCACAAAATCAACACGGGCCTCGGCATCATTGGGGTTCACTTTTCTACGACGCTTGTACACTGGAAGGAATACAGGCTCTATCCCGGAAGTGGTCTGGGTCATTAAACTAGTAGTACCTGTTGGGGCAATGGTCAATAGGGCGATGTTCCTTCGGCCGTATTCCAACATTTCGTAATATAGCTTTTCATCGGCTTCCTTGAGTCTAAGGATAAATGGATTTTGTTTTTCGCGATCGGCATCAAAAATGCCAAAGGCCCCCCGTTCTTTGGCCAAGTGTACGGAGGATCGGTACACCTCAAGGGCAAGGGTTTTGTGTACGGAGATGGAAAACGCATTGGCTTCCTCGCTCCCGTACCGTAGCCCAAGCGCAGCCAACATATCACCTTCCGCGGTAATGCCAATTCCAGTACGGCGACCTTCCTGGGCCTTTTCCCTGATCTTTGTCCAAAGCCTGTGCTCCACCGCCTTGGTCTCCTCCAACTCGGGGTCGGCATCTATTTTGGCAAGGATACTATCCACCTTTTCCAGCTCCAGATCTATGATGTCGTCCATTATACGCTGTGCCATGGCGGCATGCTTTTTAAATCGTTCAAAATTAAACCGGGCCTTTTCAGTGAAGGGATGGTCTACATAGGAAAACAGGTTTATGGCCAAAAGGCGGCAGGAATCGTAAGGGCATAACGGAATTTCGCCACAAGGGTTGGTGGACACGGTCTTGTATCCCAAATCCGCATAGCAATCCGGAACGGATTCACGGATAATGGTGTCCCAAAAAAGGATGCCGGGTTCCGCGGACTGCCAGGCGTTGTGCACGATCTTGTCCCATAGTTCCGTTGCCTCTATTTTTCTGAAAGCCCTGGGCTTGGCAGAATGTATAGGGAACTTTTGCTCATATACCGTGTTGTTCTCAACGGCCTGCATAAAGGCATCGTCCATACGGACAGATACATTGGCCCCGGTGACCTTGCCCTGTTCCATTTTGGCATCGATAAAATCTTCCGCATCCGGATGGTTTATGGAAACGGACAACATCAACGCACCCCTGCGACCATCTTGGGCCACTTCACGGGTAGAATTGGAATACCGTTCCATAAACGGAACAAGACCAGTGGAGGTCAAGGCCGAATTTTTTACCGGGGATCCCTTGGGCCGCACATGGGAAAGGTCATGGCCTACCCCGCCTCGGCGTTTCATCAACTGTACTTGTTCTTGATCAATTTTTAGGATACCGCCATAGGAA
>JBCBSN010000314.1:0-4506 GCA_039819225.1 Bacteroidota bacterium
CCTATATAGTTCGCAAAAACAAATTCCCAGAAATATCTATTGAACAAAGTGTTCAACAAATTGGCATCATGGGTCTTATGGCTAAACCATCTGGAAAAATACTCACTAAAGGTAAAGTATCCGAACAATAAGGAAACAATCAATAAAATTACGCCGGCTCCAATAAAATGAACCTTCCTTATATAATGTTCCAGTTTCAAATACTTACGAATTAGGAACATGGCGATGATTATGACCCCGACACCGGAATAAAGGCCGGCAATAATAAAGTAGGGTGCAAAAATGGTGCTGTTCCATCCAGGCTGCAAGGTAAGACTGAATATCCACGCCAAAACGGTATATGCCACAATAGCCAGAGCAATGATCATGGCGGACATGATACGGGTAACTTTATGTAATCTTTTACGTTGGGCAGCCGTATCGCGATATCCAATTGCCAAAAACGTATAGAGCTTTCTTCTCCATTCGGGCATATTATCACTGTTATCTCGAAGTATGGCGAAATCGGGAATGAACGTCAAGTACAAATAGATAAAACACCCGATCAAGTCGGTGAGTATGGCGATGACATCCCAAGTTATCGGCGACTGTATCCTTGGATACAGGAATAAATAGTGCAGCCGATCTAACCTACCGATACAGAGCAAGATAAAAACAGGCCCAATAATCAACGATACAACGGTAATTATTTCTACTATTCTTGATACTGAATTCTTCCAAGGTGTATCAAAGAAGTGCAATACTCCTGAAATGAACGCCCCCGAATAACTTAAACAAACAAAGAAGATAAAATTGATAATATAAATGCCCCAAACTACGTTATCCCGCATTCCGGTAACTTCATGCCCTTTGACAACTTGTATGACCAGAGCCGCCAATCCCCACAAAACGAAACCAATCAAAATTCCTGTCCATATCCTGGACCATTTGGTCGGTTTTAAAAGTATGGGCAAAAACTCTTTGACGAGTTCCCTTTTTCTAACCTTTACATCTGTCATAGGACACCATTTACTTTAAATTTCACCTCGGTCTTTTAGGTCTTGAACATAGGGTACATCCTTATATCGTTCAATAATCTCCTCATCTACATCAAAACCACGCTCCAATGGAAATTGCCTATTTACCGGAGGTAGATAATACACGTTGGGCTTTGTCCCCAAATGTTCTAAATGCCTATACCCGCCCCGGTCATTGATCAGTTCGGAAAACCGTACGGTTTCTTCCCCATTGGTGACCATATCCTCATTCTTGTCCCCAAAATAGATGACGCCCATTGGGCAAGATGATACACAATGCGGCAACTTGCCCTGCCGGAGCATGTCCGGACAAAAAACGCATTTCGTTACTGTACCTTCCGTACCGGGAACACTGGTTTCGGGGGAATACGGTTGGCTTTTATCGTCGAACTTAGGTTTATGGCTCCAATTGAACTGGCGCGCGGAGTAGGGGCAACTAGTGATACAGAATTTACACCCAATACACCTATCATTATCCACTAGAACAATGCCATCGTCACGTTTAAAAGTGGCCCCTGTTGGACATACGGTTACACAGGGGGGTTCGTCGCAATGGTAACAAGGTTTAGGAAACCAATAGGGTTCGGCTTCCTCATGGTCCTGGATAAGTTGGACTTTCAAAAACTCTTCCTGATAGTCAAGTTTATGGGCTTTTTGACAACTCTCCACACAATTTCTTGCGTTTTTGCACTTAGCAAGGTCAATGACCATGACAAACTTACGGCCCGGTATCCCCTTTCTGGATTCGGCCGGGGTTACATGTGCCTCGGGATACTTGTTGATGCTATCCTCATCCACCTCCACCATTTTGCCTTCCGGGGTAAGCACTCTTATCTTGTTCCCGGATTCCTTAAGTTCCTCTTTAGAGGCCAAATTGGCCATTAAGGTGGCTCCGGCCACGGTAGCACCACCGGACAAAAGGCCGATCTTCAGGAATTTTCGCCTGTCGGTCGTATTTTTTTCCGTCTTGTTCTCCATACTAGGTCCTTTTGTATAATTGGCTTATGTGCCCTGGCCATTTCCTTGCGGGGCCATTATCCCAAATCAAAAATTATAATTTCTTGTAATGTTGAAACCAAACAGGATATCGCCTGCGAAGAAATCATTGGTGTTCTTCATATAATTTTGCTGTGGCACAATGCCATTTGCGTTGGAAATAAACAACTGAAAGGCATGGGCCGAAGTGGCAATTTCAAACCCGATACTAAAGGTGGGCTGTGGATCAATATCCAATTCCATTCCGTCCAGGTGATGAATGAAGGGAAGACTGTAATCCAACATAATGGAAGTTTGATCGCTGATCTTATAACGGCCTCCGAAAGACATACCAACGACATCGTTCCGCATGCGTTCCTCCACCAGGTTAAAATGGGAGATGCTGGGCGCCAGCTGTAAGGAAAGCTTGGAATTGAACCTCCGGGCAATGATCAACTGGTTAAAGTAGGAGTACCGGTGTTGGTCCAGGCTAAAATTCTCCCTGCTTCGGGCATCAATGGTAAAGTTGCCATAATAGGAGACACTTACGGGCATCCTATTGGACCGCGTTTGTCTTAGGATACCTACCTTCCAATTAAAGTCCTGCAGGCGATCAAATTTTGTGGTACCATAACCAACCGTCAAACGATCGTGAACCGCATAGGTAATCCCCATACGGATATTGGACGGCCCCCAGAACCCCAACATATCATTGGTTCCCCCATTGATAAGCCCAAACCTATGCGACATCTGTACTTCCATGGTATTCTTTGGAAAGAGCACATTATTGGGATTGTCCAAAATAAAGGAACTTTCAAATGCAGGCCGGGCCGGTTTCTCCACAACGGAGTCCTTTGCCTTTTTTTGGGTAAAGAGACATACCGGGAAAAGCAATAGGGCAAAACAGATGATTCGTAAACTTCTCATATTGGGTCTTCTTATTAGTTATTCTCCGCACCTCGGTCTATCCACCCCTTTATTAGGGCAATCTCATCTACAGTAAGCAAAAAACCCGCGCCTACCGGATGGTTGTTTCCCGGCAAGGCGTTAAAGAAATTGCTGCTTTCGGCATCCCCAGGGACTATTAATCCCACAATGGCGGCATAGGCATTGCCCTCCCTTAGATCCGGATTGGCCACGGTACCGTTGTGACATGTGGTACAATCCCTCCCCGGAATCATAAACAACGGCTGGATATCGTCACTGAAAGAAATGGGGGTGTCCATAGGGATTTCCGGAATCTCCTGCTCCACCAACTGATCATAGTAACAGGAAAAGCACAATAGCCCTAGACCAACTACCAAGATTTTTTGCAATCGCCTTTTCATTTTGTTTTCCATAAAATCATTACTTTTTCCTATTCATTCAGGGAAATCCAGAATACGATACCCTACCCTAGGGGCAAAATTTTCCCCATCAAGGATGGTTCCGGTGTCCGGAGACCTACGGGTTCTGCAAGGCCTCAATGGAGTTGGTCAACAAAGCCCGGGAATAAGCGGGATTGTGTACCCCTCCACTCTGGTCTTCCAGCAAGGTCATATAGTTCCAAGCAGCCTGGGCCTCAGCGGTGGTGAAAATGCCCTCATTGGAGCGGTCCGTATCACTGCCATCCGGAAAATCGATGATAAGCCCTGTTACAGGGACTCCCGTACCTACAGGATTTCCATCTGCATCAAAGAGGGGGTTGCCCTCGGCATCCTCGGCATATTCCTCGCCAACCACCTGGGCCAACAACTGTTTTAGGGTAGCCATGTCTTCCGTAAAGCCCGCCAACTCTGTGGGCACTCCATTGGAATGGCATTCCACGCAAGAAGCTTCCGTTACGTGCCAGGAATGGAGCCCCTCATTGATGTCGGTAGATTCGCCCATATGGCAACTTACGCAGGAGGCCCCTGTTCTATGAACGGCGGATGCTACTCCGGGATAGCCTACCGATCCGGCTATATTGGCACCCATAATACCTTCCAGCATGGTGGATTGTGGACCATGGTGGGGACCAAAACGTGTGGTGGCCACTACGTAGGTACCCGTACCATCCTCGGCAGGAATCACATAGCTATCCCTGGGTTGGTGACAGGAGATGCAATTATTGCTGGTACCTCCAAAATCGATGACGGTGTTGGGATCCAGTTCCAAGTTCACAGGGTCTAAGCTTCTCAGGGCATAGTCCACTCCGTCATTTTCAAAGTCAAAGGTATCATGGCTATCATGACAAGTCGCACAAGTAATGGGCGAGTTGCTCGGCAAATTGTTTGGATCAACCTCCCCAAAAGCCAAGAAATCCTGATGGCCCGCATTGGAGTGGCAAAAAGCACACTCGGGACGCGTCCAGGTGAACCCCAAACCTCCAGATCCATGAGCGGAAACCCCAAATGAGGCCTCTACAATATCCCTTGTGGCATTGGAGTGGCAGGTAATACAAGAGGCAGTACCATCTACCCCGTCAAGGCCATCCACTCCGTCAATTCCGTCAATCCCATCCGCTCCCGGTGGTCCGGGAATAGGGTCACTGGTA
>JBCBSN010000315.1:0-4501 GCA_039819225.1 Bacteroidota bacterium
CAAAAGCGGTAAAACTAAAAATGAATACGCAAAAAATGGACGGATATATCCTCATGTTACAAAAGATTATAGTTGACTAGGCCAAGATTTTCAAACTAGTATGGTCTGGTCTGGTTTTGTAAATATAGGAAATATTGAACAATACTTTTGCAATTTCTATAAATGGATCGCTCTTTTAGTTGTAATGTAATGAAGAAAACTCCAGTTCGGGAAAAGGTTTTTAGCCCTTTGCGGTTATAGTCAATTTTGTTACTTGGCAAAGCAACTATGTGGTTATATGGATAGTTAGTTCTAGATGCTTTGGAACAAAAAAACCGAGACCTAAGTCTCGGCTAAATACGCTGTACTCGAGGCGGGACTTGAACCCGCACGGCCACAATGGCCATTGGATTTTAAGTCCAACGTGTCTACCAATTCCACCACTCGAGCGTATCTGGACTAATAATCAAAAAAAACTCCACCCTTGGTGACTGAGCGGAGTCGAAGTCGAGCGAAAAACGGGATTCGAACCCGCGACCTCCACCTTGGCAAGGTGGCGCTCTACCAACTGAGCTATTTTCGCTTAAGAATGTATTAAGAACCTTTTATCTTTTTTTGCATCTTCCCCAACGCTGCCTGCTACCTTTATTCGCTTTTGGCGGATGGAGCTCTACTCCCGATAGCTCCCGATAACTATCGGGACGGGAAGCTATTTTCGCATGATACGAACCTAACACTATTGTAAAGTGCGGAGGCAAATTTAATACAATTCCGTAAAAAGAAAAGAATTTTCTTTGAAAAGAAAGCTCCCTCTCCTTTTGGAGAGGACGGGGGGAGAGGCTTAACCGCTCGCCTTTTTGTTCTTGGTGAGCAATCGTTTAATCTCATTGAGTTTCATCAAGGCCTCTACAGGGGTAAGTGTATTGATGTCTAAATGAAGGATTTCATCCTTGATTTCCTCCAGAAGGGGGTCGTCCAAGTTAAAAAAGCTAAGCTGTACCTCGTTTTGTACGGATTGTAGTTTATGGGTAAGCTCTTCGCTAGAGTGCGATTTTTCCAGTTTCTTAAGGATTTTACGGGCCTTATGGATAACCTGTTGGGGCATTCCCGCCATTTTTGCGACGTGGATACCGAAACTATGTTCGCTGCCCCCGGGCACCAATTTACGAAGAAAGAGTACTTTGTCCTTAAGCTCCTTTATAGAAACATTGTAGTTCTTGATGCGATCAAAGGTGACTGCCATCTCGTTGAGCTCATGGTAATGTGTGGCAAAAAGGGTTTTGGCCCGTGCCGGATGTTCATGGATATATTCGGAAATAGCCCAGGCAATGGAGATACCATCGTATGTACTGGTGCCTCGACCAATTTCGTCCAAAAGGACCAGACTCCGTTCCGATAGATTGTTTAGGATGGAGGCGGTCTCGTTCATTTCAACCATAAAGGTAGATTCTCCCATGGAGATGTTGTCACTGGCACCTACCCGCACAAAGATTTTGTCTACTATCCCAATGTTAGCGGATTCGGCGGGCACAAAACTCCCGATTTGTGCAAGGAGTACGATCAATGCCGTTTGCCGCAACAAGGCCGATTTACCGCTCATATTGGGCCCTGTAATCATGATAATCTGTTGGTTCTCTCGGTTCAGTGTAATGGTATTGGTAATATACGCTTCCCCAAGGGGCAATTGTTTTTCGATGACCGGATGCCTCCCTTCCCTGATTTCCAATTCAGTGGAATCATTGATTTGGGGCCGCACATAACGGTTTTCTTGAGCCAACTGGGCAAGTCCACCAAGACAATCGAGCTGAGCTATCAACCGCGCATTGCCCTGCACAGGGCCTATATATTCCTGCATCCAAACCACAAGCTGGGAGAAAAGCTGTTGTTCCAAATGCAAAATGCGTTCCTCCGCACCAAGTATCTTGGCCTCATATTCCTTGAGTTCTTCTGTAATATAGCGTTCCGCGCTGACCAACGTCTGTTTGCGGATCCATGCTGACGGAACCTTGTCCTTATGCGTATTTCGCACTTCAATATAATAGCCGAAAACATTGTTAGAGGCTATTTTTAAAGAGGAAATCCCAGTGCGTTCCGTTTCCCTTTGCAACATTTGGTCCAGATACTCCTTTCCGGAATGGGCAAGGCCCCTCAGCTCGTCCAATTCCGTGGAATGGCCCTGGGCAATGGTACCCCCTTTTAAAATGTGTACCGGGGCCTCCTCGTTAAGCATTTTCTTGATTTTTTCCCGAAGCATATCACAGGAATGCAATTGGTCGCCAATGGCCTTCAAGGCCGCATTCTCGCTTTGCAGGGCCAACTGCTTTATGGGAATGCAGGCATCAAGGGAGCCTTTTAGTTGCACCGTTTCTTTGGCGTTTATGCGGCCGGTGGCCACCTTGGATATGAGTCGCTCCAAATCTCCCATTTGTTTAATTTGGCCCTGGAGTTTCTGCAGAACTTCACCGTTCCCGCAAAGGTGTGCTATGACCTCATGCCTTCTGCGTATTTTTTCAATTTGTTTCAAGGGCAGTGCCAGCCACCGCTTTAAAAGGCGCCCTCCCATGGGCGAAAGTGTCCGGTCGATGACATCCAACAAGGTAACTGCCTCATTGTTTATGGATTGGGAAAGCTCAAGGTTCTTAATGGTAAAACGATCCATCCATACATATTCCTCTTCGGCAATTCGCTTTAAGGTGCTAATATGCCGCAATTGCCTATGTTGTGTTTCCGAGAGGTAGTGAAGGACCGTCCCGGAGGCTATGATGCCAAGATTCAGGTGGTCCACTCCAAAACCTTTGAGGTTGGCCGTTTTAAAATGGGAGGTGAGCATTTCCAGGGCGTAGTCTTCCTGAAACACCCAATCCTCCAAATAAAAAGTATGATAGGCGTTGCCAAAAACAGTCGAAAATTCGTTTTTGAAGCTTTTGGGGATCAATACCTCGTTAGGGGCAAAATTTTGGAGTAATTTATCGATCTGCTCCTCATTGCCCTGAGCGGTAAGAAATTCCCCGGTGGAAATATCCGCGAAGGAAATCCCCAAAGATTTACCGCCAAAATGAACCGCACATAGGAAATTGTTGGTTTTGGCGCTAAGGATATCGTCACTTATGGCCACCCCAGGGGTAACCAATTCCGTAACGCCCCGTTTCACTATGGTCTTGGTCATTTTGGGATCTTCCAATTGGTCGCAGATGGCCACGCGCTCCCCGGCCTTTACAAGTTTGGGTAGATAGGTGTTTAAGGAATGGTGGGGAAAACCGGCCAACTCCGTACGATCTCCGCCATTGTTCCTATGGGTAAGGATAATCCCCAGGATTTTAGAGGCCCGGATAGCATCTTCCCCAAAGGTCTCATAAAAATCGCCTACCCGGAAGAGCAAAAGGGCATCGGGATATTTGGTCTTGATGGTGTTGTATTGCTTCATCAAGGGGGTTACCTTTTTTGTTTTCAAAGTTTTGGCCAAAGTGCTATGGATAAGTTATTTTTATAAATCGAAAAAAGAAGAATTCCGTAAAAACGAAAATACCATTTTCCCCAAGGAACCTAAGCTATTGTTAATATTTGGGAATAAGTTTTCACCATAATGGTTCAAGAACGGATAATCCTTAGAAACTAGAAACTAGAAACTTTGAATTTGAAAATGTAGCAATACATCAATTTGAAAATTTGAAAAGAAGTTGATTTGAAGATTTGGGAATAGGTCAATTTGAAAATGTGCTAGTTTGCAGGTTGCCTGTTAAACTTGCCTCCTCTCCATAGTTCTGAAAGCTGTCGGGTTTGATTTTTCCGATTATATAAACTTTTAAACTTATAAACTACTAAACCTTGTATAAACCTTGAACCATAAATGCGCAAACTACGAAACGAAGAGTTGGACCGATTGGATGTAAATACCTTTAAAAAAGCGTCCAAGACGCCTATGGTCATTATACTGGATAATGTAAGAAGCCTAAACAATATCGGTTCGGTATTCCGCACGGCGGATGCCTTTTTGATACAGAAGATCTTTCTATGCGGCATTACGGCTACCCCGCCCCACAAGGACATTCATAAAACCGCCCTGGGGGCAACGGAAAGTGTAGATTGGGAATATAGGGAGAACACAAGGGATACCGTGCTGCAATTAGTTTCCCAAGGGCATACGGTACTTGCCGTGGAACAGGCGCAAGATGCTACTATGCTCCAAGATTTCGAGGTAGATCCATCAAAACGGTATGCCTTGGTCTTTGGAAATGAGGTAAGGGGTGTGGCCCAAGAGGTTCTGGATAATTGCCACGGTGTTCTGGAAATCCCGCAGTTTGGAACAAAACACTCCTTGAATATATCCGTAAGCGCGGGAGTTGTCGTTTGGGATCTTTGGGCCAAACTAAGGATTTAAAGCCTGTTAACAGGCTCAAATGAGTTTCAAAAAAAACCTCGACATCTTGATGTCGAGGCGGAAATATATAGTTTGAGTTAGTTAGTTGAAAGCGATGATTCCATGATGGTGGAAACCGATTTTCCTTTAATAGGATATTGCAAT
>JBCBSN010000316.1:0-4474 GCA_039819225.1 Bacteroidota bacterium
GCGCTAAGATGGGTTATCGCTATGATGTAATTTGTTGATCGCATGGCCTTAGTGCTATGTAAAGTTTATACTGCCGCATATATGATGCGCCTTTTGCACCATGCCATCAACAAATTACATCATAGCGATAACCCATCTTAGCGCAAGGATAAAGCAAACGGCAATTGCCGGATTGAGCGTCACCTTTGGGATTTCCATGTACATTTTCATGAACTGTTTTATGTCAGGAGTAAATACCACCCAGGATGAATTGGCATTTACCTCTTTGGCCAATATCAGGGTATACAACGATGTTCCGGAGTACAATACCAATTTTGAATCCCTTAGTCAAAACGGCACGTATTTGGTCAGTGTACGAAACCCACGGCGAATCCAGTATACCGAAGGAATAAAGAATTCGGAAAAAATAGTCAATCTTTTAAGGACGAGCACTCCCGAACAAGTGGGCATAACCACGCAAGTAAATACCAATGTCTTTTATAGAAACGGAGCCGTAAAAATCAATGGCCTGTTATCCGGGGTGGAAGTCGGGAACGAAGATGTCCTTTTTAATATTTCCGATCACATGCTTGAGGGAAAGTGGACGGATTTAAACGAGCGCAGCAATGGGATTATATTGGGCGTAGGTCTGGCAGAGCGCCTTTCCGTCGGAATGAATGAATACGTAAGTTTAAGCACTGCGGACAATATATCCAGAAGTTATCGGGTTGTCGGGCTTATAAAAACATCAATTGCATCAGTGGATAATGGAAAGGCCTTTGTGCCAATCAACTCCGTCAGGAACCTGCTCTCCAAGAACAGTGGATACGCCACGGATGTCTTGATGAATATTAATGATGTTGACAAGGCCAAACATGTTTCCGATAGATTAAAGGGTCTTACCGAATACAGCGTGGAATCATGGCAAGAATCCAACGGACAGTTGGAATCTGGCAAAGTCCTAAGGGATATCATAGCATTGGCCGTTTCCCTGACCATTCTTCTCGTGGCCGGGTTTGGCATCTACAATATCATGACCATGACCGTTAATGAGAAGATCAAAGAAATTGCCATTCTCAAGGCCATGGGTTTTGAGGATAAGGACGTAAGTGAAATATTTCTAACGCAATCCATGATTGTTGGTCTCATGGGAGGGCTGGTAGGCTTGCTATTGGGGTTTTTAATTTCGTTGACCGTCCATACCATTCCATTTGAAATGCCGGGGATAGAAACCCTTCCCATTGATTTCAATGTCAAATATTATTTCCAATCCTTTCTATTTGGCCTGTTGACCACTTTTATTGCCGGGTATTTGCCCGCCAAAAAAGCTTCGGGCGTAGACCCTGTAGAAATTATAAGATCTTAAGTATGTCGGAAATCGCTTTAGAAGTGAATTCAATTTCAAAATTCTTCTATGAACCTGAGACATTTCAGGTACTTAAGAATATTTCATTTCAAGTAAAAAAAGGGGAATTCCTTTCCTTGATCGGGAAATCAGGTTCGGGCAAATCCACATTGCTATATGTGCTATCCACCATGGATACCGATTTTTCAGGGGAACTTTTGATAAACGGTGAAAATCTGACGGGCAAAAAACAAAAGTACCTTTCCCAATTTCGTAACAAGCATATTGGTTTTGTCTTTCAGTTTCACTATCTGCTTCCGGATTTTAGTTCCTTGTACAATGTTATGCTGCCGGCGCTAAAGCTTGGGGAAAAGAGCAAGCAGGAAATAGAAGAACGTGCATACAACAGTCTTAAACTTTTGGGAATCGATGATCAAGCCCTTAAAAAGGTCAATAAGCTATCAGGGGGGCAACAACAGAGAGTCGCCATTGCCCGGGCACTGATAAACGACCCCACAGTTATCATGGGCGATGAACCCACGGGAAATCTGGATAGCAAAAACACCAGAATCGTTTTTGACATTTTAAAGGAATTGGCCCAAGAAAAAAAGCAGTCCATAATTGCCGTTACCCATGATGATGATTTTGCCAACAATACCGATAGGATTATTGAACTCAGCGATGGCGCGCTCATCAGGTAACATTATATACTACCACTTGCTAAAGCTATCACTGTTCATCCCCTAATGTCTAGGACAGGTTTTTGTTTTGCAATGAAACAAAAATGACTTCTTCCCGAGATCAGGTACCAGTCATAACTGGAGAATCCGAACTGTTTCCATTCTTTTCGGTGTATTGACCTTCTCTTCAAGGGCTGTTTGATATTATTAGCCATTTCCTTGTATCTTGTAAAGCCTGTTATTCAAAGAGTTGCCCAAGTTAAATGGACTATCTACACAATACATCAAAGGTCAAGACCCGATATGCAAAAAGCGGTAAGGTTAATATTGCCTATCAGGTCGTTGGAACGGGCACGGTCGACCTGGTATATATTCCGGGTTGGGTCTCCAATATAGATATGATGTGGAAAGATCCTAGGATTTCCCATTTTCTGAGCCATCTTTCCAAGTTTACACGGCTCATACTGTTTGATAAAAGGGGCACGGGACTTTCCGACAGGGTGAACGAACTTGCATCTTTGCAGCAGCGAATGGACGATATCCGCTGTGTCATGGATGCGGCCGATTCAGGAAAGGCAATACTTTTTGGGCATTCTGAAGGTGGTGTGGCGAGTTGCCTGTTTGCGGCCACCTACCCGGAAAGGACCCATTCGTTGATAACCTTTGGTATATGGGCAAAGAGGAAATATAGCCGAGACTATCCCTGGGCTCCCACCGACGAAGAACGCCAGGTATTCTACCAAATGATTGAGCAATGTTGGGGGGATTGGCGGAACATGGACTTTGATACTTTAATGCCATCCATGGTGCACGACGAGGAATACTGTAAGCACATAGCGGCGTACCTGCGCTCCTCCGCAAGCCCTCGTGCGGCCCTCGCTCTTGCCAAAATGAACACCGAAGCGGACGTCACCCATATTTTAGGTTCCATAAAGGCCCCTACATTAATATTACACCGAACCAATGACCTTGAAACCAAAGTTGGTGAAGCAAGGTATCTGGCCGAACATATCCCGAACGCAACCTTGGTAGAGCTCCCTGGTGAAGACCATTTGTTTTGGGTCGGAGACATTGCCTCCGTGTTAGGTGCAATGGAAGAATTTATTGTTGGTAAAAGACCTAAAAAGGTAAGTGTACAATATTTCAAGAGCCCAAAATCCAATTTGGAGCATTTGATGTCAAAAAATTTCAAAAGGCCACTTTCCATATCGGAATTTGCTGCCCTTAGCGGGAGGAGCCTTTCCTCATTCAAAAGGGATTTTAAAAAAATATTATGGTAGCACACCTGCCCAATGGCTGAGAAAAAAGCGGTTGGAACACGCAAAGAACCTGTTGTTGAGCTCAGAAATGAACATCGGCGAAATCTCATGTGAATCCGGTTTCAAGAACACCTCCCATTTTGCACATGCCTTTAAGGAACAGTTTGGCAAACCTCCCCTACAGTTCAGGGTACAGTCCTTAAAAGACTGATACGTTGTCTTTTGGATCTCTCAGGATACATTTTGGTCTTTTGCACAACCCCCCTCCATTTATTTTCCTTCAATTTTGAAAAGGAAAAATTCCAAAGGTTAAGGGTCAGTTTATCCATTGGTCCACTTCCTTTGGAAGGTTCAAATTTCATGCAATCGAAATCTTCTAATCAATGAAAAAGTTTGTTATGGCCGTTTACGGAACCGTAGCCTACGCTGTATTTTTAGTGTCCTTTGTCTATGCCATTGGTTTCGTTGGCAATCTATTTTTTGACAAGACCATCGATTCCGGACAAACGGGGGATTTGTGGATTTCTTTTACCATCAACGGTCTTTTGTTGGGCTTGTTCGCGATACAACATTCCCTGATGGCACGCCCAAGATTTAAAACGTGGTTTACAAAATTGGTGCCGGCGGCCATTGAAAGAAGTACCTACGTTTTGTTATCAAGTCTAGCATTGCTATTGCTGTATTGGCAATGGCGACCTATTCCCGACCCTGTTTGGGATTTGGAAAATAACTTTCTCCAATATTTGATTCTAGTTATTTATTTTCTGGGCTGGGCAATTGTATTGTTGTCATCCTTTATGATAAACCATTTTAAACTCTTTGGCCTTGAGCAGGTCTTTTTTTACATTAGGGACATTCCGGCGAGGGTGCCAAAGTTCAAGTCAAATTTCTTCTATGGTCTGGTGAGGCATCCTATCATGCTCGGCTTCATCATTGCATTTTGGGCCACTCCGACCATGAGCATTGGACATCTTTTCTTTGCGATTATGACCACGGCTTATATCTATATTGCCGTGAAATACCTGGAGGAGAAGGATTTGAGAAATACACTTGGGGAAAAATACGCAGAATATCAGACCAAGGTCCCAATGTTATTCCCATCAACAAAAAAGAGTGGTTCTAAAATGAAATAAGAAGGGGCTGTGCTTTACAAAACCTATTTCTCTGAAAATCTACTCCTATGAACTGAATTAAATCGTATCTTTTTGAAT
>JBCBSN010000317.1:0-4470 GCA_039819225.1 Bacteroidota bacterium
GGTGCATTTGGTCGAGGGTGAACATGGGGACAGTGCATGGTTTGAGAGTGCTTGCTTTGTTACATGTAATGCGCCTCGCAGTGAACACAGCAATGGTCTGGGAGGTTCGGGCTACATGCTTCGATTATTTTGCTGAATGCTTTTCTTCAAATGATTCTTGTGCGGGATTCTTTTCGCCCAGGAATACGTTTTTGGGCTAAATAGTAGCGCAATATCGGAAAAACCTATGGGCGTTAAAAAAGTAAAAACTACCTTAGGATTCCCCAAAAACGTAGTAATTTAACTCGGTAAAATTACTGAAAGGCCAACCCTATGCCCCAAGTCCCAATTGCCATACAGCTTTCCACCTTGCCTAACAACCCTGGGGTGTATCAGTTTTTTGACGTAGAGGACAAGATACTCTATGTAGGCAAAGCCAAAAATCTTAAAAAGAGAGTGGCCTCTTATTTTACCAAGAAACATGAGAATGGGAAGACCAGGGTCCTTGTAAAAAAGATACATAGAATAAACCATATTGTGGTGCGTACCGAATCGGACGCGCTTTTGTTGGAGAACAATCTTATTAAAAAACATAGGCCTAGGTACAATGTATTATTAAGGGACGATAAGTCCTATCCATGGATTTGCATCAAGAACGAAAGATTCCCCAGGATATTCCCAACACGGAAACTTATCAAGGATGGATCGGAGTACTTTGGCCCTTATACCAGTATGGGCACGGTACGCACTTTGTTGGATCTGATCAGGAGTGTTTATCCCTTGCGAACCTGTAACTACGATCTTTCACAGGAAAAAATAGCTGCCGGAAAATACAAACTTTGCCTAGAATATCACTTGGGCAATTGCAAAGGGCCTTGCATCGGATTACAAGAAGTGGAGGAATATCATAGACAAATAGCCGATATCCGCGAAATTGTTAAAGGAAACTTTAAATCCTCTATCCAATACTTTAAGCACCAAATGAAAACCTTTGCGGATGAAATGAAGTTTGAGGAAGCCCAAAGGGTCAAGGAAAAGATAGCGGTTTTAGAGAAATATCAGGCAAAATCTACCGTGGTAAACCCGAGAATCAATAATGTGGACGTGTTTTCGATAATTTCGGACGATGCCTATGCATATGTGAATTTTATGCAACTCTCCCATGGTTCCATAGTAAGGTCCCATACCATGGAACTAAAGAAAAAACTGAACGAAAGCGATATGGATTTGCTGCAGTTGGCCATTGTGGAGATTCGCCAAAGGTTCAAATCCACCTCAAAGGAACTATACCTTCCCTTTGCCATAACCGTTGAACCTTATTTAAAGGTAACCGTGCCCAAACTTGGGGATAAAAAGAAGATCCTGGATCTTTCACTGCGAAATGCCAAGTTTTTTAGACAGGAGCGGTTTAAGCAAGTGAAAATATTGGATCCGGAACGGCATGCCACCAGGATCATGGCCCAAATGCAAAAAGATTTAAGGCTCACCAGAGAACCACGACATATTGAATGTTTTGACAATAGTAATATTCAGGGTAGCAATCCGGTGGCCGCCTGTGTGGTATTTAGGGACGGTAAACCTTCAAAAAGGGAATATAGGCATTACAATATAAAAACAGTAAAAGGGCCAGATGATTTTGCCTCCATGGAAGAAGTTGTCTTTAGAAGATATAAAAGGCTATTGGAAGAGGATAGCGGCCTTCCCCAACTTGTTGTAATCGATGGAGGTAAAGGTCAGTTGTCATCGGCCTTAAAGAGTTTGGATTTTCTTGGGCTTAGGGGAAAGATTGCCATAATAGGTATTGCCAAGAGATTGGAGGAGATTTATTTTCCGGAAGACTCCGTGCCTTTGTATTTGGACAAAAGATCGGAGAGCCTGCGAATCATACAACAACTTAGGAACGAGGCCCATAGGTTTGGAATTACCTTCCACAGAAGGAAAAGGAGCAAAGCGGCCATAAATTCTGAACTTGAGGGCATTAAGGGAATCGGGGAAAAAACGGCCCAAGACCTATTGCGCAGTTTTAAATCCCTTAAGCGTATAAAAATGGCTTCACTTGATCGTTTGACGGAAATTGTGGGTGCCGCCAAGGCCAAATTGATTTATGAAACCTTTCATTGACTTTTTAGAATGCGAAAACGCCTTCTTATAGGATTTGCTTTTTTGGTCTGTGCTATGGTAGTGGCCCAGAAAGGGGATAAGGAAGATACCAAGGTGGGGCTGGTACTTAGTGGTGGCGGTGCCAAGGGCATGGCCCACATTGGGGCCCTAAAAGTTATAGAGGAGGCAGGGGTACAAATAGATTTTGTTGGCGGTACCAGTATGGGGGCCATAGTCGGGGCCTTGTACGCGGCCGGGTATTCCGCTTCCGAACTCGATTCCATTTTTAGGGCAGTGGATTTTAACAAGCTTATCCAGGACCAGCTTCCCAGGAGTGCCAAAACATTTTACGAAAAGGAGAACTCCGAAAGATATGCCCTTACCCTTCCCTTTAATAGGTTCAAGGTCTCCTTTCCTTCTGCATATTCCCGGGGGCAGACCATTTATAATGAACTGGTACGCCTGTTATACCACGTAAGGGATGTGGAGGATTTTTCCAAACTGCCCATACCATTCCTTTGTATTGCAACCAATGTGGAGACCGGGGAAGAGGTGTTGTTGAACAAGGGGTATTTACCGAAGGCCGTGATGGCAAGTGGGGCTCTACCTTCTTTGTTTGAACCTGCATACATAAACGGCCAGGTGCTCATAGATGGGGGAATAGTGAATAACTACCCGATTGATGAGGTGAAAAATATGGGCGCGGATGTTATCATAGGGGTAGATGTGCAACACGGTCTGGTGGATCGTAAGGCTTTGAATTCGGCAACGGAAATCCTTTCCCAAATAAATAATTTCAGGACGGTAAAGGATATGGACGAAAAATCCCAAAAGACGGATGTCTATATAAGGCCGGATATGGAAGCCTATTCCGTTATCGATTTTAACCAAAGGGAGGCCATCCTGGATCAAGGGGAATCCGCTGCACGTAAGATGTATGCCAAACTCAAGGAACTCTCCAAGCATGGGGATGCCCCACTTGTACCTGTCCGGCAAATGACCGGCAATGATAGCCTAATGATAAATCGATTGATTATTACGGGGGATAATGAAAACTATACCAGGGGTTATGTTAAGGGAAAGTTGCGTTTTGACCTAGGTAAAAAAATTGAATTCAAAAAATTCCAGCAGGGTATTAGTAATCTTTCGGCCACGGAAAATTTTAGGACCATAAGATACCAACTGGTTTCCAACGGAATTGGGGAAGACCTTATCCTAAGGCTAGAAGAAACCCAGGACAATACCTTTTTGAGGCTCGGTGCCCATTATGATGACCTCTACCAAAGTGCGGCCCTTATCAATATTACCCGCAAAAGGATTTTGAGCAAGGACGACCTGGCCTCCTTTGATCTGGTCCTTGGTGACAACCTTAGGTATTCTTTTCAATATTTGATCGATAAGGGATCATATTGGAGTTTTGGGGTCAATTCTAGGTTCAATGCCTTTGAAAAGGAGGTAGACTACGAGCTGATCCGGGACAATTTTGATGTGGTGGACGATCCCAATATTAATAACATCAGCCTGGATGTTACGGATGTTACCAATCAGATCTATCTGCAGACCGTACTTAGGGAGGAGTTTGCTTTTACCGTTGGCGCAGAGCATAAGTTCCTGAAATACAGTACGCGTACGCTGGGCGATCTTTCCCAAAACGAGGCTTTCGGAACTGCACGCTTTTCCAGAGGCAGGACGCTATTTGAGAGGAGCAGTTTCTACAGTGCCTTTGGAGAACTTACCCTGGATACCTATGATGACAAATACTTTCCTACAAAAGGACTTTATTTTGACGGGAACTTTCATCTTTATCTGTTTTCATCGGATTTCAACGACAACTTCAGGGAGTTTTCCGTAGCCAAGGCAAGAATGGGGACGGCCTTTTCCATTTTGGATGGCCTTTCGCTTAATCTGGAAACTTCCGGGGGCTTTAAGCTGGGCACTTCGGAGGTGACCTCTTTTGATTTTGTTTTGGGCGGTTTTGGCACGGATATGATAAATAATTTCATGCCCTTTGTAGGCTATGATTTTTTGACACTGCCCGGAAACAGCTTTGTGAAAGCCTATAGTAGGTTGGATTGGGAGTTCGCCCGGAAACATCATTTTACCTTTACGGCTAATTTTGCCAATGTGGACGATGACCTCTTTAGAACGGGAGAATGGTTTACTGAACCCAGCTTTTCCGGTTATGGTATCGGCTACGGCTGGCAATCCTTTTTGGGACCGGTTCAGCTTTTGTATTCCTGGTCTCCGGAAGTAAGCAATAATACCCTCTTTTTTAGTGTAGGGTACTGGTTCTAAAAGAACGAACTCCCCACTCATTTGTTGGCTGGAGAAAAACCTAGGGGACACTTTGCCTTTAGATGTAGACCTATAGAATTCTCTACATCAATTGAG
>JBCBSN010000318.1:0-4437 GCA_039819225.1 Bacteroidota bacterium
ATTTTGATCTGAGGAATGGTCATATGCAAAAATGACCTCATCTTCGGCGAACTCCCTGGAGGCATCAAAACTGTCAAAATAGTTTTCATTAAGCCTGTAATGACCTAGGCCTTCCAACTCTGAAATTAGGCTTAGCACGGAAGGCCATTCTTCCGCAAACAGGGCCAATTTGGCCTGTAAGGCTATAATTGCGCCTTTAGACACCCGCCATGGTTCCGCCGCATCCTGAAATTTTTCATTCGATGCCAATGTCTTGGCTTCCGCTAAATCTTGATTCACCTGTTCCAAAACTTCGGTAGCGGGCGCCCTAACGGATACCGAAAAAGCCTCCTCAAAAGAATCAGGTGTTTTTAACACCAAGGGTACATCGCCAAAATTGTTTACTAAATCAAAATAGTAATATGCCCTTAAAAAATAGGCCTCGGACAACAACTGGTCCCTTCTTGTGCCATCCAAACCAGCCCTTTCAACAACGTCGGCGTTCGTTAGAAAATCTATCGCTAAATTGGATCGGCTTATTCCCTCATAATCATACACCCAAATTCCGTTGAACGCCTGATTTTCAGCAGTAAAATTAAAGGTACTCAATTCATCCATCCATGCCTGATCCCCATCTGCGGCATATTTCTTGTTTACATCGCCCGAAGCCACGTCCTGCAAAATGATATCGTTTCTAAAAACAACGCCCAAATCCCATCGCCAGCCGGTAATAACACCGTTCAAGGTGTTTCTCAAGGGCTCGTAGGCACTTACCACGGAGGACTCGATCGTTACGCTTGATGGATCGCTATCCACCTGTTTTTCCGTTAGCAACCCAATGGGATCTTTCTCTAGTTGGTCCGTACAACCCAGGATGAGGACCAAGACCAATGGCATCATCCTAATTTTTAAGTTTATACTGCTTTTCATAATCAACTTTTTTATAATTAAAAACTTAAGTTCATTCCAAAAATATAGGACTTGGAAGCTGGGAATGTTCCATTATCTGTCAAGTCTACCGTTTCTGGATCTAGTCCGGTATAATCGGTAACAGTAAACAGGTTTTGCCCTGAAAGATAGAATCTTATCTGCGGTAGTTTGGGCAGCTGTGGCAGCGTATATCCCAATTCTATGTTCTTTAGCCTAAGGTAGGAGGCATCCTCTACGAATAAACTGGAAACACGACTTATGCCGGTATCCTCGAACGCTACACGGGGCAGGCTATTGGAAGTTCCGCTACCGTTCCAAGCACCGAGAACACCTGTGGTGAAGTTGAAAGGTCTTGTATCAAAATCAAGTATTCGTTTTCCATCATTGAAACGGTCCACGCCTTGTACCCCTTGAAAGAGGAATGAAAAATCGAACCCTTTGTACGAGGATGAAAAGGATAGTCCGTAAGTAAGATCCGGAATTGGCGAGCCGATGAAGGTTCTATCGTTATCGGCACTAATTATACCATCTTCATTAATGTCAACAAACCTAATATCACCCGGTTTTACACCAGCGGCCCCTTGTGGCGTTAAGTGGGCATCTATTTCCGCCTGGTCCTGATAAATCCCCTCTACCTGAAATCCATAGTAGGCGTTTAAGGGCTGCCCCGCCTGGGTTCTGGTGACTTCACCAGGTATATTCGGCAGATTGGGATTCAGCCGCTCCACATTGTTCGTCAGCGTGGCAAAATTTGCATTGATGTTGTATTTGAAGGCTCCTTCGGCATTGGCGTAGTTCAAGGAAAATTCAAAACCCTTGTTGCTCACCTCACCGGAATTCAATATTGTTGGTTGTACATCCCCAACAACGGAAGGAAGGCTTATGGGAAGCAAAATATCCGAGGTGTTCTTGTTAAAATATTCCAATGTCAAAGCCAATTTATTGTTGAACAATCCCAAATCAAGGCCAAAGTTTATCTGCTCTGAACTTTCCCACTTAAGGTCCGGATTTCCAAAACGATCTACTTGTATAATACCATTGTTCTGGCTGATCAAGGTCAAAAAGGTAAAGTCATCGATTTCCTGATTGCCCAAAACGCCCCAACTGCCCCTTAGCTTTAAATTGGAAAGCCAATCCAGGTTGTCCATAAAGCTTTCCCTAGAAATGTTCCATCCTGCGGAAACAGAGGGAAAATACCCCCATCGATTGTTCTCGCCGAACCTAGACGATGCATCGGCCCTAATATTGGCAGTGAGCAGATATCTACCATCATAAGCATAGGAAGTAGAGGCAAAATAGGATAGAAGCGTAGATTCCAAAGCGGATCCCCCGTTGGTAACATCGAGATTGGGGTCGCCAAAATCCAAAAATCTGAACTCATCGTCGGTAAAGGGAAAGCGTCTTCTGGCCCCTCCTATGGAAGAGGCGGTATTGGATATATATTCCGTTCCCAGCAATGCACTAAAATCGTGTTTTTCATTGAAGTTCTTGGCGTAGCTCAATGTTGTGTTCAAGGTGAGGGAAAAGGTTTCCCCCCGGTTCTCATCAAGACTATTGGGCCTATTTCTACGGCCCAGTCCCGCATCAATTGCGTTTCCGCCTCCATCATCGTCCCCGAAATTCTCGTTAAAGATCTTATTGCGGGTAAAGGCAAGGTCCAAGCCTACATTGGTCCTCAATTTAAGGGACTTGTCCTTCAAAAAAGCATATTCGCCGAACACATTTCCGAAAGTTCGGTATACCTGCTGTACATTATCCGTAAAAAAGGCTTGTGCTACAGGATTCCCAACAAGTTCGTACAATGATTTTGTGGCATCTAGATTAAAATTGTCTGGATCAAAAAATGGCAGATCGGTAAAAGGGTCGCGCTCCGAATATGTAGGGTCGCTGGGGTCTTTAAAGACTGGTATTACAGGTGCCCTTAATAGTGCAAAACGTATTAGGCTTTCTCCCGTGGAAGGAACCGCCTCCAGTTTTGAATGAGATAACTGCAGGTTTGTGCCTATTTTAAATCTGTCGGACAAATCGGCGTTGATATTCGTTCTATAGTTTAATCTTTGAAATCCGTCATTGTCGTAAACCACGGTGCCTTCTTGGTCAAAATACCCTAGTGACATTAAAAATTGCACCTTATCATTACCCCCGCTGGCGGTCAGTTGAATGTTTTGCTGTGCCCCGTTCTCAAAAAGCTCATCCAGCCAGTCCGTATCGGCCAAATCGGTCCTTTGCTTTTCAAGGGTATATATATTGGGATTGTCCGGAGTAGCTTGGAACGTATTGTCCCATGCGGTTTCGAGTACATCCAGATATTGCCGTGTATTCAGTAATTGGGGAAGGTTGGTTACTTGGTTAATGCCATAGTAGTAATCCGCATTGATGTTCAACTTTCCCTCTTTGCCCCCTTTGGTCGTAATCAAGACTACCCCGCCCGATGCCCTGGATCCATAAATAGCGGCAGCGGCGGCGTCCTTCAAGACGGATATCGATTCAACATCTGCCTGATTTAAAAATGAGATTTCCCTTGTGGGGATGCCATCGATAATATATAATGGGTTGTTGTTCCCTATAGTGCCCACACCACGTATCCTAACCTGTATATCGTCTCCCGGGGCTCCGGAATTCGATGTTATCTGTACCCCGGCTATTTGTCCCTGCAAGGCCTGGGAAACCGTGGCGACCCTTGTTTTCTCGATGTCCCCGATATCCACGGTCGAGACCGCTCCGGTCAAATTTGATTTTTTCCTTGAGGTGTATCCCACAATGACTACTTCGTCAAGGGACTGTAGGTCTTCGGTCATAATCACATTTATGGTACTCTGCCCATTGATCGGAATTTCTTGGGTCAAATACCCTAGACCACTAAAGACCAATATATCACCTGGGCCCAAGGTCTCTAAACTATAACGGCCATCGAAATCGGTAGCCGTACCCATGCTGGTTCCCTTTATAACAATATTGACCCCTGGAATAGGGGTATTGGAATCCGATACCGTCCCGGATACCGTTTGAGATCGTAGTTGCACACACATCAGAATACCTGTAATGAGGAGAATGCTTTTAATTGCTTTTTTCATGCCTACTATAAAATTGATTGGTTTAATGCTAGGTTGGTCTTTGGGAGATATGCAAAGGGCTTATTCATATAGCCGTGCTACCTTGAATTTATACCCTAAAACTAAATTTTGGGCAGGTTTTATTTGTACACTATTGCTCCAAAAGTGTACACAACTCTTTAAAAAGAGGATTATATGGCGTTCACAAAGGCTTTAGGAAATCTTTGAGCGTAGTTGATAATTCTTGGGAGTGATGTGGTACATCTTTTTAAACTCCCTATAAAAATAAGAGCGATTGTTAAAACCTGATCGATAACATACTTCAGATACGGTAAGCTTATCGGACTGCAACAAGTGGGCCGCGTGTTTTAGTCTAATGGTACGGATCAAATCCCCAGGGGACAACTCTATTGTTTCCTTGATTTTTCTGTAAAGCTGTGACTTGCTCATTCCCAACTTGTGTTCCAAGAAAAGT
>JBCBSN010000319.1:0-4408 GCA_039819225.1 Bacteroidota bacterium
GGAAAAACGATGCTATGAAGTTTGAGTTTGGTTTTCAGTGCTTCGATTTTTACCTGAAGAAATTCAGAATTCAGAATTCAGAATTCAAAATTCAAAATTCAAAATTCAATATAATCGACAAATCGACAAGCCGGTAAACAGAATAATTTAACAACCCCACATCCCATAAATGAGCATCATCCTACCCAAACAGAACAAACAGGACAAAAAAACCATCCACTACCAAAAAGCCATTCCCAAAGAGTTGCTCCTTATCTTTACGCGAAACCCTGAACTGGGAAAGTGCAAAACGCGTTTGGCGGCAACCATAGGTGACGTATCCGCCCTGGAGATCTATACCTTCCTATTGGCCCACACGGCCAAGATTACCCAAAACCTACCAGGAACCAAAAAGGTGTATTATTCCGAAGAAGTCTGGGAAAAAGACGTATGGGACCTCGCCTTTTTTGAAAAAGCGGTACAGACCGGAGCCGATCTTGGGGAACGTATGGCCAATGCTTTTTTGGAAGGGTTCGCCAGTGGATTCCAGAAAATCGTAATCATTGGAAGCGATATGTACGACCTTTCACAGTCCGATCTGGAACATGCCTTCCTTTGCTTGGAAAACAGTGATTTTGTCATTGGTCCTGCAGCGGACGGGGGTTATTATTTATTGGGCATGAAACATTTTAATCCCGTGCTCTTTCAAAACAAGCAATGGGGAAAAAGCACCGTTTTCGGGGATACTATGGAGAACCTTACCAATGAAAGCACGCAGGTATTACCGATTAAAAATGATATAGACGTATATGACGATATTAAGGAAATTGAAGTTTTTAAACCATTTTTAAAAAACCCATGAGAATAACTAAAAAGCAAGTAGCGGAGTCCGCGGAATTTCTAAGGGCCAAAGGATTCCATTCCCCGGAAATTGGCATTGTGCTCGGCACGGGATTGGGCCAAATGGTGGATGCCATTTCCGATCCGGTGGTGGCCCATTACAACCATATTCCATTTTTCCCACTGGCTACGGTAGAATTCCATTCCGGTAAGCTCATTTATGGTAGTATCGAAGGGAAAAAAGTGGTGGTCATGCAGGGTCGTTTCCACCTGTACGAAGGATATGACTTTATGGATGTTACTTACCCAATTCGGGTTATGCACCATTTGGGAATACAGAAATTGTTCGTATCCAATGCTGCCGGTGCCATAAATCTCAACTTTAAAAAAGGGGACATGATGCTGTTGGAGGACCACATCAACCTCCAGGGGGGATCCCCGTTGACTTTTAAAAATGTAGGCGAATTTGGTGACCGCTTTGTGGATATGTGCGAACCCTATGATCCCGAGATGCGAAGGATACTATTGGAAATCGCCAAGAAAAAGGGGGTTTCCCTGCAACGGGGAGTATATGCCTCGGTAGTGGGGCCCCAACTGGAGACCAAGGCTGAATATCGCATGCTGAAAATTATTGGTGCGGACGCTGTTGGAATGAGTACCGTCCCTGAAGTAATTGTTGCCAATCATTTACGACTACCTGTTGTAGCCGTTTCGGTCCTCACCGATGAATGCGATCCGGACAATTTACAACCCGTTAACATTCAGGAAATTATAGAAGTGGCACAAAAAACGGAACCTAAAATGGTACAGCTGTTTTCGGAACTGATCAAGACCATTTAACGCCAATTGCGTGTTTTAAACCATAAAAAAGCATGAGTTATTTAGAAGCCACCCAAGACCTTTACAAGGAGGCCGCCCTTACCCCGGATGTTGGGCTATGTTGTACTACCAATCCCATTTGGCAATTTCCCGGCCTGTCCATCCCAAAAATAATGCAGGAAATGAACTATGGCTGTGGGAGTACGGTATCCGCCCAAGATCTGATCAACGATCCCAAAGTGCTCTACGTAGGGGTCGGAGGGGGTATGGAGCTGCTTCAGTTCTCCTATTTTTCACGTCAAAAGGGAGGCGTAATAGGGGTAGATGTCGTGGACGAAATGCTGGAGGCTTCCCGTCAAAACTTCATACTTGCCGAAGCTGAGAACGAATGGTTTAAAAGTGAGTTTATCGACTTGGTAAAGGGTGATGCCCTAAATCTTCCCGTGCCGGATGGAAGCATAGACGTGGCTGCCCAAAATTGCCTGTTCAATATTTTTAAGGCGGATGACCTTAGAAAGGCCGTTTCGGAAATGTATCGGGTATTAAAGCCGCATGGCCGCTTGGTCATGAGCGATCCCGTTTGCGAACAGCCCATGGATACTGCCCTAAGAAACGATGACCGTCTGCGGGCACTCTGCCTTAGCGGAAGTATCCCCATAAAAGATTATGTGAAAGTACTTACGGATGCCGGGTTCGGGACCATAGAGATACGAGCCAGGAAGTCCTACAGGGTACTTTCGCCCAACCACTACCCTACGGATACCCTTATTCATATAGAATCCATAGAGATCGCCGCCATCAAAGATCCCATGCCCGCGGACGGCCCTTGTATATTTACGGGTAAAACGGCCATTTACTATGGGAGCGAGCCCCATTTTGATGATGGCAAGGGCCATGTACTGGTCCAAAACCAACCTTTGGCCGTATGCGATAAAACGGCGGCACAACTGGCCCAGGCCCATAATGAGATACACATTGGCGAAAGCACCTGGCATTATAATGGGGGTGGCTGCTGTTAAGGATCCGCTTAAAATTCACTCTTTCCTATTTTTCAATGTAAGGTTTGGCACATCAATTGAACTAAGAGACCATGTAATGATATGTCAATTGTTTTTTCATGCCAAAGTCGAGCTTTTGTAGATTAATAGCGGTTTCATTTTTGTTATTCGTAGTGATTCCTACACACACCTGGGCACAAGAAAGTTCCGATAGGGAAGCGGAAATCTGTCCTGCCATTGACCATAGCCAATGGAACGAATTACTCAAAAAATATGTGGATACCAAGGGCAATGTTGCCTATAAGGCCTTTGCCGAAGAAGAACAAAAATTAACTGCCTATTTAAACTATCTGGACAGTAATGCGCCTTCTCAAGACTGTTCGGTAAATACGCGGCTTTCATATTACATTAATCTGTACAATGCGGCCACGGTAAAATTAATTATCGACAACTATCCCCTTAACAGTATCAAGGATATCAAAAATCCTTGGAGCAAAAAACGGGTGTTGGTCGGAGGAAAAAAATATTCCCTGGGATATATAGAGCACAAAATCCTTCGCAAGATGAACGAGCCTAGAATTCATTTTGCGATTAACTGTGCTTCGTATTCCTGCCCAAAGTTGATTGACCAGGCCTTTCTTTCGGAAACCATGGAAACCCAGCTAGAGGCCGCCACAAAAGACTTTGTAAACGATCCGTCACGTAATGAAATAAGCCCGGAGAAGATACAATTATCCGCTATTTTTAAATGGTACAAAGGTGATTTTATCAAAAATGGCCGGTTGATAGAATACATCGATCACTATTCCCGAACCAAGGCCACAGAAGGTACTAAGATCTCTTACCTAACGTATGACTGGGGTCTCAATGAAGCGCGATAAGACAAAGGCCATTTCCATCATCATTCCGGTTTTAAACGAAGCGGAGTATATCAACGTCCTTCTTTCCCACCTTAAAAAGAGTAGGCCGCACTACTGTGCGGAGATCATAGTAATAGATGGGGGTAGTACGGACAATACCGTTGGTCTGGCCAAAAGCCATGGCGTTAAAGTGCTGAGCTCCGAAAAAGGGCGTGCCCGGCAAATGAATTTGGGGGCACGGCATGCGCGGGGGACCATCTTGTATTTCCTGCATGTGGATACCCTTCCTCCCAAAACATTTGACGAAACCATTCTCCATGCCGTAACAAACGAGTCCCAAGCGGGCTGTTTCCAGATGCGATTTGATAGCGATAGCCTATTACTGCGATTTTTTGCATGGTTCACCCGTATCAACCATAGGATTTGCAGAGGCGGAGATCAATCTCTTTTTATTACCAAGGAATTATTTTTAAGGAGCGGGGGGTTCAATGAAGACTATAGGGTATATGAGGACAACGAATTTGTGGGACGCCTCTACCGGGAAACCAACTTTAAGGTACTGCCCCAAAAAGTAAGAACCTCTGCCCGGAAGTATGAAAAAATGGGGCCTTTGCGCCTACAGTTCTATTTTGGTATCATTCATATCATGAATTATTTAGGTGCAGGCCCGGAGCAATTGTACCAATATTACAACAGGAAAATTTCCATATAGAGCCTGTTGACAACATTTCAAAAATACCCACCATAAGGTATTGCCTCGTACCCATCCTTCTTTTATATTTAAGTCCCTAAATTCTTATCCCATGTTTAAAATGAATGCCCACTGATTTTCAATAGTTTGAAATTCCGGCTAAACCTGAAACTCGTAAATATTCGGTCTATGTGCCGTTTTTGAAATAATGTCAAGGTTTG
>JBCBSN010000320.1:0-4359 GCA_039819225.1 Bacteroidota bacterium
CGGTGTTTTTACAATTCCTTATTGCAACTGCCCACTGCTACTGATCACTACTAACTGAGTCATACACTTTTTCTCCTTCCTTAAGTAATTTTCCCCAATACGAGTCAAAAGCATGCACCCTGTCCGTTTGGGTTTCTTGGTCGTCATAAACGGGATACCCCTTGTTTTTCCATTCAAAGATGCCCCCGTAAATATTTTTTACATTGGTATAGCCCATGGCCAGTAGTTTTTCCCCAATGTCCTCCGATCGTACCCCAATGGAACAGTATACGATTATCGGGGTATCCTTATCAGGGGCATGGGTATGCACACTGTCCGGATCAAAAGCTTCGTAGCCCACCCAAATAGCCCCCTTTAGGCAACTTACATCGTATTCCGTTTTTTTTCGCGTGTCCAAAAAGAGAGTGTTCTCGGCTTTTACGGCCTCTTCCACCTGGATATAGGGTACACTTTCGGTATTCAACTTTTTGAGCGTTCTTTCCATTTTACCCTGTGCGCTTAGCTCCGTGCCGAGCAGTAAAAATGGCAGAAGTGTAAAAACAAATCGCATAAACTATTATTTTCTTGGCAAAGATAGTATTTTAGAGGGGGCTGGCATGTATGGCTATCGCATTTGAAATTTAAAAAATGAATAGAGTTTCCTGGACTTTAGGGGCATTTTTAATACTCTTTACCTCTTGTGAAGAGAAGGTGAAAAAGAAAGACAGGGATATGGAGGTTGAAAAACCCCTTGTGTACAAAGAACCCTTTCGCCCCCAATTTCACTTTTCACCTCAAGAGAAATGGATGAATGATCCCAATGGTCTTGTGTACCACAGTGGGACCTATCATCTCTTTTATCAGTATTATCCGGACGATATTGTTTGGGGACCCATGCACTGGGGTCATGCCGTAAGCCGGGATATGATATATTGGGAACATAGACCCATTGCCCTTTTTCCGGATGAAAATGGATTTATTTTCTCGGGAAGTGCTGTAGTAGACCATGATAATACCTCTGGTTTTGGAACCTTGGAGAATCCACCTTTGGTAGCCATCTTTACCTATCACGACCCAGATGGTGAGAAAGCCGGCAAGGACAATTTTCAAACACAGGGTATTGCGTATAGTTTGGATAATGGGGATTCGTGGACCAAGTATCCGGGGAATCCGGTTATCGGCAACAAGGGAATACGTGATTTTAGGGATCCCAAAGTCTTTTGGAACGCTTTAGGGCAATGTTGGACCATGCTTTTGGCAGTCGGGGACCATCTTCAAATATGGAGCTCTCCCAACCTCAAGGATTGGGAAAAGGTGAGTGAATTTGGAAAACATCAAGGCGCCCATGGCGGGGTTTGGGAATGTCCGGACCTGTTTCCCCTTACTGTAGAAGGAAGTGATGTGCAAAAATGGGTATTGCTCATTAGCATTAATCCTGGGGCGCCCAATGGGGGTAGTGGTACGCAGTACTTTATTGGGGATTTTGATGGGAGAACCTTTACCTCTGATCAAAAGGAACATAAATGGTTGGATTGGGGCACGGACAATTATGCCGGGGTAACTTATAATAATGTGCCTGGTGATGAGCGGATTTTTATTGGTTGGATGAGCAATTGGGCCTACGCCCGGGAAACACCAAGCTCATCCTGGCGCAGTGCTATGACGTTGCCTCGAAAGTTATCCTTAAGAAAAATAGGGAATGCACTTGCATTGATCAATTACCCTCTTGAAAATCTAGGTGGTATTCTCGAGAAAGGATCTACCAGGGATTTAGCCTTGGAAGCTGGCGAACGGGAAAGAATTCCCTTGGAGGGTTTCAATCAAACCGAAATACAATTTACAACAGCCGCAAGGGACTTCACCCTAGCCTTGGCAAACGAACAGGGTGAACGATTTGTTTTACGAATGGATTCCGGGGAAGCGGTTTTTAGCCTGGATAGGACCGCATCCGGAAAAGTGGATTTCAACCCAAACTTTGGGAAATCCGTTCAACGAATGCCCATATCGGATCTCCCGGAAGGCGAGTTGGAAATACGTCTGTTCATGGACTGGTCATCGGTTGAAGTTTTTATCAACAAGGGACAGTATGTCATGACGGCACAACTGTTCCCTGAAGAACCCTATACCCTTTTGGAGTTCCAAAATAAGGCGTCCAGGCCCTCAAAAATTAGGGGTTTACAGATTAATCCGATAAAAAGTATTTGGTAAGATCAGCGTGGGACCATTACGATTTCCTTGGCCAGTACTTCCAAATCAATACCCAAAAATTCCCGGTTTACCCTCAGGGTTTCTTTTTTCAAGTTTTCGGGCAAGTTGGCGTATCCATGCCCGGCACCTAAGATCATTCCGGCTATGGCGGCCACCGTATCATTGTCCCTTCCATAGTTCACTATAAATTGGAGGGTCTTCTCAAAATCCCCTTCCCCGAACTGAAGGCCGGTAATCAGGATTTGCCAGATTTCCCCGGCATGGAAGGCCGTGGCCCGTTTGTCCTTTTCCAAGGCCAGATAATTCATCTCCTGCCGTACCCACTCCTTCTCTGTCCCGGGGAAACCTTTGGGAACCTTAAAGAGAACGGAGTCCTTGGCAATCAGGGAATCGACCAATATTTGCGCTTGGATTGCCAAAACACTGTTTATAGATCCCTCGGCGATGCCATATGAAATGCGCCCAACCAATCTACTGTCCTTATAATCCAAAGGATCCACAAAAATGGCCGTCGCCAAAATAGAATCCATATTTTTTGTGCGTAAGGCCGTATGTGTCATTGCGGAGACCAGGGCAGAGATATCCTTGGCATACCCCAGATCAAACAGGGCGTGCCGGTATGCCAGGTCATAAGCTTGTTCCGGGGTATTGGCCCATAGGCCGAACATGGGCGTGTACAATTGCCCCGCACAGGACATTTCACCACCATAGAAACGGTGTACGGCCTGTAGATAGGATATGTTGTCTTTTTGATAGGCCATGGCTACTCTTGCCCATTCCTTGATCCAATTGATTTTCTCCATACGCCGATCCAGGGAATCGGGTTGGGTAAGGACATCCTCCCGGGCCAAGGTCTTTGCCTCCGATTGGTAGTAATCTACAATAAAAGCTGTAAAGTTTTCGGGCGACAGTTCCCCGGGATATTTTTTAAAATAATGGGTCATCAACAATTTCCAACGGGTATCGTCCGTGGTAGCCCCCGCCATAAGGTTATGTTCCCAGGTGCCTTCCGGGGATTGCTCCCGAACCGCAGGTGTCAACGAGGTAATATAGCCGTATCTTAATTTGATATCCTTTCTGTGCCACATTTCGGTAGAGGCACCCATGGCATCCCCTATGGCAGAACCGACGAGGGCCCCAAGCACCTTGTCATAATAGTCCTTTTCCGAAAGGTGCAGCGAAGTCTGCAGATAGGCCGTTTCTTTGGGAGAGGGAATAAGACCGTTGGATTTGGGATCCTCGCAAGAGAATAGCGCAAGGATCGAGCATAGTACAAGAAAGGATGCCCTTTTCATTTCAAGATCATTTGATGTGCTATCTGAAGTAATTGTTTTTTTTCCGGAATGCTGCGCTTTAGGGGCAATTGGGCCAAACCAATAAGTCTTCGCATTATCTCGGTTCCTGCCACCCGGCCAATAAGGGCTTTATCCACAGGGCCGTTATATTGCTCATAGACCTTGTTTAAATAACCGGGATCCTGGGTAGCCAGGATAAGATGCCCCGTCATGACGCCCAGGTCGAATTCCGGAAACCCTACAAAACTGAATTCCGGGTCTATGATATACAACTTTTCTTCCTTGATTATCCAACTACCGGGATAAAAGTCGCCATGGAGCAGGGTATTCCCGCGGGACAGGTATTTTTTTCCGAGGCTCTCAACAACGGATTTTAACCCAGCATCATTTTTAAAGGGCCGTGAAAGCTCCTCTAGGCCCTGTTGCACTTGATCTAAGTTAAAACCGTTATCCTTAAGAAACGGCAATACAAAGATGTGTTGGTAGTTTAAACGGCGCATTTCCAGATTGTCCGGGAAGTCTGCCACGCTGCCGTTGTCGTGTATTCCCTTGAGGATGGAAATGAGTGGATGGAGTTCTTTTTCCGAAATGGATTTTTTCGCATAAAGGAAAACCATGTCCTCGCAATGCCCAAGATCTTCCAGGAACAAGGTGAAATGCTCTGGAGCGTATCCCAAAACCTTGGGGAGATGTGCCCCTAAGGCCGCATTTTGTATCGTTTTATAAAAGAAATGTTCTACCGCAATACGTTCCAAAGGCGCCGGGATCTGCTCATATTTTTGAACATAGGGCCGGGACTGTTTTAGAATCAAGGAACGCCTGTTGGTACGTATGCGGAGCACCACATTCATGTTGCCTTCGCCAGGTTTTGTGATCT
>JBCBSN010000321.1:0-4349 GCA_039819225.1 Bacteroidota bacterium
GGTTCTTACCTTTTCTTCCTAACAAAAAATCACTGTTTTTTTAAAAGGGACAGAATAGAACGTGTCTTGAATTCATATAAACCAACAGCCGGCCCTATTTTGGGCCGGCTGCCAACCAAACTCGGTTTTCACAAAAATGAAAACCACAACAGAAGCAAGCTTTACGATCTTAATATACGCTCATAATCCTCCACACTGCCATGATCCAGGCAACACTCAATAATACGTTTACCCATAGGATCCAGGCTATCTTCCTGAAACTGTGCCAAGGTTTTAATAAAGAATTCATACAACATCTTGGCTCCTTTATCATATGCTTTCTTGCCAACTTCTTCCTGATATTCCACTTTCAGAAGCCACTTTGGAATTTGCCGTCCTTCCACCTTCATACTGTCCAAAGCATAGCCCAACAAGCTGCACCGGGAAGCATTTAACCGATCGGCAGGAAAGTTGGCATTGCCCCTACGGGCGAGATACTCACGGCTGATCCACTGGGGCATAAAGCTTGTTTTCCAAGCCCCAATATGTTGATTTGGTGTAAGGATGTATTTTACACCCGGGGTATGTCTTATTTGCTCCAACAACAGATTGGCCTGTTTCACTTTTTTGCCTGTGGCAAAGGGCCAATAGCTCCCCACACCTTCACTGCTAATGCCCTTGGTCTGGATAATACTTGGGTTGGCATGGCCCCTTGGAGCTACCAAACGCCACAACCAAGCAAGAGCGGGCGGCAACATATGCATAATACCTACGATTCCGTAGTTGGGATTCTCCCTGGTACAAGGCGGTGTTCTTAAACCAATGCTTCTGATATCCACCCTGACCGGATCCGAATAAATTCCAGGGACCACGTCACGCGGTAAAATCACCCTAGGATTAGGACAAGGAACTCCCGGTTCATCCTGGACATGATCCCAAATCATGGCGCGGCCGCCGGGTACGGCTTCAATATTCAAGAACAATAAAGGCCTATCCGGAAGTGCCGTACTCTTTTCAAGTATCATATCCGTACCGTAGTCGGTAATGTGATCCACACGAACAAACCATCCATCTTCCGCATCTTCAAGCCATAATTTTTTGGCATCCTTCTGAAGATTGGGATGACAAAGGGCCATATCATCCGTTACCGGTTGTAGCTCGCAGGTTCTGGGAAGTTCCAGTGTACGCCTTTCATTGGTAAGGATGTTTTTGCCCAGAAGCAGACTGCCATCTGGCTGCCGGTGTGGCTGCTGCAGCATTTCACTTTTTCCTCCGCCACTCGCCCCTTCGTGCATCAGGGTTACCACATTATCATATGGGGTTATGACACGCACTGTAGAGCAGTGGGCCGTAACCCAACCTTCTTCTTCCCCCTTGCCGATCAACATCCCATATACCCCTTTTTTTGCGCTGGGTCCAGGATATAAGTTATAAGAGAACATTTCGTATTTCCTTGGAACCCTGTTGTGCACTACTACTTGTTTTCCTTCAAAATGCGTATGGCGGAAAGGAGGAGCAGTGTATATTACGGCCTCCGGGGCAAAATCCTCTGGTAGCTCCTCTGGATCCAATATGCCTTGCAATAAAGCTAATCCAAGGCCAAAAAAACCTGTATTGGCAGGAATGACGGCAACGGCATCATATCCCATACCCTTTTTGCCGGCTTGGAAATAAAACATCCCCAAGTCTTGCGTTTTCAACCATTCAAAGGTCTCCGTTCTAAGGGAGTCAAACTCGTACCCAAACCGTTTTTTAAAGGTAGGCTTGTCCGTTGGGAAATCATCGGCAATCACCATACAATTGGGGTCGCGACGACGCATATAAACTTCAGTATAGTTCGCCGCGATACCGTTTTTGGTCCTGGCGACTTCGGCCTCTAGGTAACTACGCCCATCGGGTAGGTCGTATCGCACTTCATGAAAGTTGCTGCCCTTACCACCTGCGGCAAGATCCACCAATTCCTGTTCATTTCGTGCGACGGTAACGCTAGGTGCGGCATCCAGCAGTTCTCGCAGCTCCGCGATGTTTCCAATGGGGAGTTTTTTTGAAGTCATTTCCATTTCAGACATAGTATATAATTTTATTTGTTGACAAATTTAAGGTCTAATTTGGCTATAAAATCATGACTATTATCATCTAATGTAAAACTATTGTATTTTAATTGTTATACTTCTGATTTATGATTGTAAAACTATTAATTTTAGGTGTATTCATACCATGTAGGGCATTCCAAAAAATAATAGGTTTACGTAATTATGGCCAATGTTGTATTTTCCAATCTCATTTAGCCCTTTTCACAACCTTGCGAATGGTCTCAACATCTGTTACTACAATTTCGCCATCTGTGGGAAGGGAGACGGCGGACATTGGTATTCTGGGTAGGGAATCCAAGGTTGGGATTATCCGTGTTCCCGAAAGGTGCACGGCCTCAAAGCCTATGTCCTTAAACTCCTTCACATTTTTTGGTCCTATTCCGCCTCCCGGCATTATAGTGCAAGATGAACTACATTTGTTGAGCCGTGCCAACAAATCGATTCCTTCCCAGGCCGATTTTTGCAGTCCGGAACTCAATACGGTATCTACTCCCATAACTTCTAACTTTTCCAAGGCCTGAAAAGGGTCTTTTACCCAATCAAAAGCCCTATGGAACGTAAAATGGAGGCCCTTTGAGCTCTGGACCAGTTCCCTGGTCCTAGCTATGTCCAAGGTAAAGTTTTGATGCATTACCCCGGAGACGATTCCCTCAAAACCCAGATCCGTGCAAAGGGCAACATCCCTTTTTATAATTTCAAATTCCCGATCGGAATAGGTGAAATCACCACTTCTAGGTCTGATCAAAACATGCACCGGAATAGAAATATGCTCCCTTACACTCTGTAGAAGTCCATAAGAGGGCGTAATTCCGCCAACGGCAAGCTCGGAACAAAGCTCAATACGATCTGCCCCTCCCCTTTGGGCATTCACTGCGGATTGTAACGAATTGGCACAAACTTCTACCAGCATATTATTGTTATATTTATCGGTCTAAAATACAACTTGAATCCATGCAAAGAAGAGCGTTCCTAAAAAGTTCTACCGTTGCCACTGCGGGTATTGTTTCCAATCCCTTGATGTCCTGCCGGGAAGAAGTCAAGGACGACAAAGCTTTGGCGCAAGAGCCCAAAGGTAACTTTCCCCTGGTCATTTGCACCTGGAATTTTCATAACGCCTCCCAAAAAGCATGGGAAGTACTGGAGCAAGGAGGTAGTGCCCTGGATGCCGTGACCCAAGGTGTAATGGTAGAGGAGAACGATGAAAGCAACCAAACCGTTGGGGTAGGTGGACGGCCGGATCGCGATGGAAACGTTACCCTGGATGCCTGTATTATGGACAAAGACGGTAATTGCGGCGCAGTGCTTGCCCTACAGAATATTGCCAATCCCATTTTGGTGGCGCGAAAGGTCATGGAAGAAACGCCCCATGTGATGCTCGCCGGTAAGGGTGCCGAACAATTTGCCTATGAAATGGGGTTTAAAAAGACCGACCTCCTTACGGAAAAATCCAAACAGGACTGGATCAAATGGAAGGAAACCTCGGAGTACAAACCCATCATCAATATAGAAAATCACGACACTATTGGTATGTTGGCCATAGATAAAAATGGGGATATGGCAGGTGCCTGTACCACAAGCGGCATGGGCTTTAAAATGGCAGGGCGCGTGGGCGATTCCCCCATCATTGGGGCCGGACTTTTTGTGGACAATGAGGTAGGTGGGGCCACGGCTACGGGAATGGGCGAAGAGGTAGTTCGTACGGTAGGGAGTTTCCTCATCGTTGAACTTATGCGCCAAGGAAAAAGCCCGCAGGAGGCCTGTGAGGAAGGGGTTAGGCGCATCATGAAAAAGAACGAAGGACGAAAGGATTTTCAAATCGGTTTTATTGCCGTGAACAAAAAAGGGGAAACCGGAGGGTATTGCATTCATCCGGGGTTTTCCTACCGTGCGTATTCCGGAGAAGGGCATATAAATAATCCTTCGGGATCCTATTTGGACTCTTGACGAACAAAATTCCACAAACATGAAAAAAGTTCCCGATACCATCCTTTATACTAGAATCATAGGTTTGTTGCAATTGGCCAGGACTCAAGCCTTAAGTGCCGTTAACCGGGAGATGATGCAAGCCTATTTTGAAATCGGAAGAATAATCGTGGAAGAGGAATAAGGAGGTGAAAATCGTGCAGAATACGGGAAAAAGGTGCTGCAAGAACTCTCAAAAAGATTGACCGCCAAATTTGAAAAAGGGTTTTCGATAACCAATTTAAAGCAGATGCGGCTTTTTTTCTCACCTATGAAACCCTCATAGAGGGATTTTTAAAGGAAAGGCAAATACAT
>JBCBSN010000322.1:0-4334 GCA_039819225.1 Bacteroidota bacterium
GAATTTCATGGGTACTAGCTTTACGGATAAAGGTAGTACTAAAAATTGGGAAAACGGTTTGGGTGAGGGGAATGGGTCCAAGACAAATTTCACTGTCTCCTTGATTTTGTCCTCCAATAATCCCTCTCAAGGAGGGAAACTTACCCCGCCTTCGGGGGGAAGATTGGTTGGAGATTTTGAATGAAAAGATCGTTCAGAATTTGACCTTACATCTCAAAAAAATCAATTTGTCCTGCGTCCATTGGAATCTTTATGCTAATATCCCGAAGTTCTTCCCATATCTTTTTTGGGTACGAAACAGAAAAACAAATCTTACGTCACTTACTCACTGTCTAGAGGTGCATATACCCACGCTAGCAGGTGGCAAATTAGCTTACCTGGTCTATTAAATCCTGCAAATACTTAAATTCTCCTAAATCTTTCCATTTGTCGGAAGCTATAAATTCCTCCGCAACACGAACAAAATGTTTTCGTTCTATCCATTTATCCAAATTATTCCTATCTAAGGTCAAAAAATTATAAAAATACAATTCTTCTTCTTCGTCCGAAGTCAATAAACCCATAAAAATATAGTCTTGTGGATTCTTAACAAAATCTCCACTCAAAGAGCATATTCTATTCGCAGGACTAGATGCGTTAATGGCTTTTTCAGCCAATTGTAAAGCCTTCTCACCATACTTATGCTTTTTAATGTACCCCAAATCCAGAGTTTGGTCATTAAACTCATACAATACATCCTTCATATTAGGGACAAAGGCTGGAAAGGAATATAAGTCCTGATTTTCGTTGGTATTATTTGCAAAATGTATTGCCATATTTAATGTCGTATTAATGATACTTGTCCTCCATGCAGAACATATTGTCTACTTTGTCCTAATTGGCGTAGAGCATTATAATCCCCTAAACTCGGAGGTGCGCTTGTAGGATGTGTATGTCCAAATAATGTTCTTATCTGTCCATGTTTAAAACTAATGCCACCAGACCCCCCGCTGACTATGGCTTTTTGGCCGTTGGCCAACCTTACAACGGCATGCTCATTACCTGTCATCCAAGTCATTCCTTTAACATCGTTAACTATATCTGATATTTTTGACCCCTGTGGAATTATCTTTTGAACCGTCATTGGTAAAACTCTTCCACCTGTACTAGAAGCCACATTTACCCCCCTAGCAGCATTTCTTGCCAAAGCCTTTCCACCTACTTTTACCCCGGTCTTTACCGCACCTTTGACCAAGGAAGCCGATCCCAGGGTAAAGACATCCAGGACTACAAAACCGGCCCCCATGGCCACTTGCCAACCGTCGCCGTCCCGTATGCCTTTGTAGATATCCTTTACCCCACCGGCTATGGGGACAAAGTCCAACACGGTGTCCGCCACATCCTCTGCCGTAATGCTAAACCCGCTATCGTCCATGCCGTTATTGGGTACAAAGCCATCAGGCGGCGTTACGCCCTGGAGCGGATCGGCATGGGCCACCAGGGAAATACCGTATGGCCCGTTGGCACTACTGTATCGGCTTAGTCACAAACCCGGCTTCGACCAGGTTGTTATGAATTTAGTCCACCTTCTACTTGATGACTTTTGTGCTCCATAATTCTATGGGGTTGTTGTGATTCTGCCAGAATTGATGTTCGGACACATTGCCCTTTTTCTTCGCCGCCCTTTGGAACATCCATAATAACCACTCCTTTCTGCTTTACCGGGGGTTCCCTTCGATCGCTTTTACGACCCTTTTTGAAGTATCCTTCTTGAAATCGCGCAATATCCCGAGGGATTACCCAGGGCAGAACGGAATATCAGATGAACATGACCGGGCGTAAAACAATAGGTATAGACCTCCATGGCCTTTTCCTTCCTACAATACCGAAGGCTTTCCTCCAAGATGCCAAGATACTCCTTTCGTGTAAAACATCGATTTAATATACAGTGGCAAAGGATACAAAAAAAGCAGCCGTCCTATTATGAAACTTGTAGTCGCCGTTCATGGATCAAAAATACGAAAAGCATATCTGCATGTATCTTTTTTTTGATATGTGCATTTATTCAGCAGGCCAAGGCCTTGGGACCACGGTCTGTCAGGGTTTGTTGCTTACTCGGTATGCCACCAGTCCAAGACCGGCGGGAGCGGGGTCACTACGGGAACATATATATATGTGATAACAGTTTTCATAATCATCCCGAATTTTTCTGAAATGAGTTTTACCGCTTTCCATTTTTTCGATTCGACCATAAACCGTTACACTTGCACGGATAGGACACATAAGGGCCTTATCGACGAAATACACGGATTTTGGATATCTCTTTTAAAACTTCCTTTTTATCCTAAATTAATCCCCTCTCGTCCAAACGGGTTGTCCCTTTTCCCGTCAGGTTACAACTTTGAAGCATAAAATGTTCCCCACAAGTTTAATTTTTAATACTGATTTATGAAAACAATTACATTGTTGCGGGAAATTTATTTGGAAGCTTTCCGGGATTTGGGAAGTTGGGTGACCAAAAACTACTTTAGGGCGTTTGCCTGGTTTAGCTTTATTATGCTCGCCGTTGTGTTTTATGCCTTTGTTTTTAGGGTAGTGACTGGTTTCGCCTTCGATTAACGTCTATGAAAGACTATGTAATGGGATCCGTGTATTTAGGGCATAACCGAAACAGGACGATAGTATACCAGCCCTCATTTGCCATAGTATCGCCCTAACCATATCACAGACCTATATATTTCAATAGTCCGGTCAAAAGGCGAACGGCAGGAGCCCTCTTTTTATAAAGGAGGGCTCTTTTAGTTTACTGTTCCGTTAAACAATTTATCCACTCCACTTAAATCCGGTTATTTTTATGATATATACACCGTTTTGGCATTTACAAATTCCCGGATGCCATGGGAGGATAATTCCCTGCCATATCCGGAAAGCTTTACCCCGCCAAACGGCAAACGGGGATCGCTCTTTACCAATTCGTTTATGAAAACGGCCCCTTCGTTAAAAAAGGGGATTAAACTTTCTATTTTTTTTGTGTTTGAGGTAAATAAGGAAACGCCCAGACCAAAATGGGAATCATTGGAAAGAGCTAGGGCTTCTTCGTCTTTCTTAAATACGGTTATTCCTATGACCGGACCAAAGGTTTCTTCCCGAAATATGGGCATATCACGTGTAACCTGAACAAGAACGGTGGGTTCAAAAAAAGCCTTGTCCCGTTTACCCCCAACTAAAATTTTGGCCCCCATGGCTACGGATGCATATACCTGTTTCTCCAAATCTCGGGCCAAATCCTCCCTCGCCAATACGCCAATATACGTTTCCAAATCCATGGGATCCCCGGATTTCAGTTGGGCTACTTCTTCCACAAGACGTTGGGTAAATTCTTCGGCAATATCACTATGGATCAATAATCGTTTCCCGGCGATACAACTCTGCCCCGTATTTAGGAACCTAGCCTGCACACAAATCTCAAGGGTACGTTGTATATCGGCATCCCGAAAAACAATCAGGGCATTGTTGCCTCCAAGCTCCAAAAGAGACTTTTTAATGTTCTTTCCTGCCGTCGCGGCAACTGATGCTCCTGCACCTTCGCTGCCAGTTAGAGTAACTGCCTTTACTATATCGCTCTCTAGTATGGATGGGATTTTATCGCTTTTTATGGTCAAATTTTGGAAGCAACCCTTGGGAAACCCTGCTTTTTCAAAAATCATTTCTATGACTTGAGCACATCGCATCACGTTGGAAGCATGTTTTAAAAGCCCTACGTTTCCGGCCATAAGATTTGGTGCCGCAAAACGGAATACCTGCCAAAACGGAAAGTTCCAGGGCATTATGGCCAATATGGGTCCAAGTGGTTCATAACGGACATAACTTTTGGACGCATCGGTTTTAATAATCTCATCCTTCAATTGTCTATGGGCATTTTGCGCATAGTACTCGCAGACCCAAGCGCATTTTTCTATCTCCGCAAGCGATTGCGCTATGGGTTTGCCCATTTCCAAGGTTATCGTTTTTCCATAGAGCGCCTTGTTCTCCCGAAGAATCCCGGCCACAGATCTCATGCATTCCACACGCTCTTCCATTGGACCAAGTCTCCATGATAGAAACGTACTATGTGCCAACTTCAATTTCTCCTCCAGTTGAGCGGTACTTAATTCTGAAAACTCGTAGACGACCTTTTGGTTATATGGATTTAGGGAAGTAATCATGACTTCTTGTTTGTTCTAAAAGTAAAGATTTCGATTAAAACAGAAGGAATATTGCAATGCCCCCTTTTCTGTTTATAACCTCGTGGAAAACTTTATAGTTCGAAAACACTTTTTTTGGAACTATAAAGTTTTCCACGAGGTTATAAACAG
>JBCBSN010000323.1:0-4333 GCA_039819225.1 Bacteroidota bacterium
TCAAAGATATTTAATCGTTTTTACCAGAATACTGTTACTGAGAAAACTGGTTTCGGAATAGGGCTGTCAATCGCCCATGAAATCATCAAATTACACCATGGTCAGATAAAGGTAGATAGTATAGAAGGGAAAGGGAGTGAGTTTACGATAATCCTCCCACTGGGCAAAATACACTTTCCTCAAGAATCCATTATTGCCAGTCCAGGATCACTTCCTATAGACCCTGTTGAAAAAGAGAATACAGATGAGTTGTTAAAGATAATTGATTCGGATTCCGTTGAGACTATTTTGATTGTTGAAGACCATGAAGAATTAAGGGAATATATACTTGAAGTCTTAGATGCTAATTACGAAATTGTTGAAGCTGCGAATGGTAAGGAGGGATTAAGAGTTGCCCTTGAACAAGTTCCGGATTTGATAATTAGCGACATTATGATGCCGGAAATGGACGGGATGGAATTTTGCGGAGTATTAAAATCAAGTGTGGCAACAAGTCACATCCCCATCATTCTATTAACGGCACTTACCTCAATAGATGATAAGCTAGTGGGCTATGACATAGGCGCGGATGACTACATAACCAAACCATTCAATGAAGAACTTCTCCTAGCGAAGGTAAAAAGCTTGCTTCACAATAGGGAATTGATAAGAAGCAAATTCAAAGTTGATGGTTTGATCTTACCTAGAAATCTTGCTTTGACCAGCACGGACCAGGAATTTTTGGAAAAACTCACTGAGTTAATTGAAGCTCATCTTGATGCTCAGGATTTTGGCGCAAACCAGCTTTCAAGGGAAATGGGTATGAGCCATTCAGTATTGTACAAGAAGATTAAGGCCCTATCTGGAATGAACATGGTCGAGTTCATAAGAGATTATAAACTAAGGATTGCAAAAAAGCTTTTGGAAAACCAATCCAATTCAGTTACCGAAGTCTGCTATAAAGTAGGCTATTCAGACAGAAAATACTTCAGTAAGCTCTTTAAGCAACGATTTGGCGTCCCTCCTTCCAGTTTTTTAAAGAAAGCGGAATAATCCTAACATTTTGCCGTATCTAATTTGGGCATACCCAAGTTTACTTTAAAACTTGAGTTTTGATGTTTCGTTGATTAGGGCAGCAGGGAAAAGCGAATCCGACCCCCCTATTAAATTAAATCCTTCCCCCAATTGTTTCTTCAATATCGATTAATTGCATTCAGGTTCTGAGTTAGCTAATTCTTTTAAGCGAGCATTTGTCAAAGGAGTGTTCCCTTCTTTCAGCTAATTCGAAACTAAATTAACCACACAAGAAAACTAACTGAACATTATGAAGAAAAACAAACTTAAAACTGAGGGTCTTTACGAACGGAATCCAAGCTTCTGGCAACTCCTATTTGTAATTGGGCTGGGGATTTGTTTTGGGCAATCAGTTTTCGCTAGCTCGGATTCCATAAAGATTGATATTATGGATTGGCAAATGGAACAGCAGGAGATTAAAGGAGTTGTGCAGGATGAATTGGGAAGTCCGCTTCCAGGTGCGAGCGTCGTCGAAAAGGGGACAACTAATGGAACCCAGACCGATTTTGATGGAAACTTTAGCATAGCGGTATCCAATGCCGGCGCAACCTTGATCATTTCTTATGTGGGATTTGAAGCAAAGGAAGTTGTCTTGCAAGGACAGTATAATATCGTTGTTAAACTTAGGGAAAGTACCTCTGAGCTTGACGAGGTAGTGGTCATAGGTTATGGAACATCAAACATTAAAGAGACAACGGGTGCCGTTGCCAATGTTAAGGTAGTCGACATTCTACAACCATCCAACACCTCCGTGGATCAAATGCTCCAAGGAAGAGTAGCGGGGCTTAATTTAAGTTTAAGTAGTGCACAGCCCGGAGCAAGGGTCAACGCCAATATAAGGGCAGATATTTCACCTAGAGGTAGTGGGGAGCCACTTTATGTGGTAGACGGTGTGCCAATAATAAATAGTTCGCCAGAGCCGGGGTTGGATGACTCGGATTTGGGTTTTTTTGGAGGCGTGGACAGAAGTCCCCTTTCTACAATAAATCCGGCAGATATTGAGTCTGTAGATGTCATCAAGGATGCAGGGACTACTGCTATTTATGGTTCAGCAGCTGCAAATGGCGTAATTTTTATAACAACTAAAAAAGGTAAGACCGGCAAAACAACAGTAGATTACAGGGTTACGACCTCAATACAAAATCCCAAAGCCTATTTGGAGTTTTTAGATGCAGAAGATTTCATGAGACAACACAACAGGTTGGCCTATGATCGTTTTCTCTTCGATAACAAATATGCTCCCTATGGCGCTCAGAACCCTCCTGCAGGTGGTTTTACCCCATTTTTTTCGCAAAGTGAAGTTGACAATGCGGGTCCCGGTACCGATTACGTAAATGGCTTGATCCGATCGGGCTACATCCAAGAGCATAATGTATCCATCAATAGTGGAGGTGAAAACACTAAGGTCTATTCTTCATTTAACTATTATGATAACATTGCCATATTAAAGAACTCGGATTTTCAACGATATACGGCAAGGTTTAACGTGACCCAAAAGTTAGGTGAAAGATTTAATCTTTCCGTAAAGACGAATTTTAGTCAAATAAATAGTAATAATGCCTCTACAGGTGCAAATTCGGGGGGTAGTGAAAAGTTCAATATGCTGCAGGCAGCATACGCTTTTGCACCAAATATTCCCGTAAGGGAGGATGATGGAAGCTATTCCAGGACTTACAATACTTTAATTACCAATCCCTTTGCTTTTTTTGAAATTGATGACAAGCTAAAGACCAATCGTTTTTCAATAACACCAAAGTTGGATATTCAACTTTTAGATGCCTTGACGCTAACGATGGTGGGAAGCATGGATAGGACCTCGTCCTCGAGACGATTTTTCATGCCTTCGGTTGTAGAGAACGCTCAACTCCCGGAGGGTTCGGCACAATTGGCGACCAATAGAAATGATGCCTACACGGGGGAAGCCTATTTTTCCTACTCTAAATCTTTTGCTAAAAGTACCTTGTCCGTTGTTCTGGGCGCGGGAGTTTATAAAACGTTAGGGGATGGATTCGGCCTGCAGGCAGTTGGATTTTTTACAGATGCATTAGGCGCCGATAATGTTGGAATTGCAGATCAGCTATTAAGGAATAGACAGAACTCGTTTAGGTTTGAAACCAACCGGCTCTCACAATTCGCTAGATTAAATTATGCGATAAACGGGAAATATATTTTCAATGGCGTATTAAGGCGTGATGGGGCAAGTAACTTTTCGGACAATAACAAATGGGGGATATTTCCCGGGGTATCCGCGGCTTGGAGAATAAGTCAGGAACCATTCCTGGCAAACACCAAAGTGTCGAATCTCAAACTTAGGATAGGATACGGAGAAGTCGGCAATGTAGTCCTGGCGGATAATGCACTTCAATTATACGGAATTAGTGGTGAATTTACTTTTGGCAATGTTGTTCAGCCCGGTGTTGTGCTTTCGCAAGTTGCAAATTCGGACTTTAAATGGGAAACCAATACTAGTATTGATTTAGGGATAGATTTCGGATTCTTAGATGATAGGATAAGCGGTAGTGTGGAGCTCTATGAAAAAAGGGCCAAAGATTTAATTGATTTTGACCCTTTGCCTTCAAATAATGCCGTAGGAAGAGTGGTCACCAATGTTGGTTCTACAAGGGCACGAGGAATGGATATTGCTTTAAATACTATAAATATCCTGACGGATAATTTTGAATGGAGTACAAACTTCACCTTTACAACCAGCAGAGCGGAATGGGTAGAACGAAATCCTAACGTGGCATTGCCCGATTACGTAGGGGTGAATGACGATATTAACGCTATTTACGGATGGGAAACGGATGGCCTAATACGATCACCGGAGGAAGTCCCAAACCATATGGCTGGTGCCTTTCCCGGAAACATAAGGTTTATAGATCAAAACAATGACGGTATTTTGGATGAAAATGATGTTGTTAATTTAGGAACATGGGGGGCGGGAATCAATTTTGGTATTGGTACGAATTTTAGGTACAAGAACTTTACGTTAAATGTATTTGCTTACGGTAATTCCGGTGCCCCTAGGGAATTTGGTTTTTTTCCGAACATATTTCGTATATCAAATTCCACACCATCAAATACACTCACAAGCGTAAAGGACGTTTGGTCCTTTAATAACCCCAATGGCGTCCTGCCAGGAGTTGCTTCAAATCCTTATAGCGGAAACAATCCCACAGGAGTTACGGATTTCTTATTGGAGGAAACTAGTTTTTTGCGAATTAGGAACATCAATTTTGGGTATAACCTTCCTATAGACGATAATTCAAAGCTCCCTTTC
>JBCBSN010000324.1:0-4284 GCA_039819225.1 Bacteroidota bacterium
TTGATGATAATTTGGTATTTCGGAGCGAAGAGCAATTAGTGGACTAAGAGACTGTTTTGAAATATGTCAATTATTTTTTTATGCTCCTTTTTGTGCCTTATTTCGTTAAAATTTCTAATCGTAGCTAAGGCTATGCCTAAAAATTTTGCCTCATGATCCATCAAAAATGACCTATAAGAAATTCTAATCGCACATTTCAAAACAGTCTCTTAGTCCACTAATTGCTCTTCGCTCCGAAATACCAAATTATCATCAAAAGCATCGATCAGCACAATACTTTCCGCCTTGACTTTTCCACGTAACAGTTCCTTGGACAGATTGTTCAACACTTCTTTTTGAATGACCCTCTTAATGGGTCTTGCCCCGTATTGTGGGTCATATCCACGTTCTGCCAAATAGGTTACCGCCTCATCCGTGGCATCGATAACAATATGTTGCTTGGCCACCATCTTCTTCAGTAGATCCAGTTGCAACCGTACTATTTTGGTGATGTCCTCTTTGCCCAAAGGTGTGAACATAATGATATCGTCGATGCGGTTAAGGAATTCCGGTCTAATAGCCTTTCGTAAGAGTCCCAACACCTCGATTTTGGCCGTTTCCGTAGCACTGTGGATATCGTTGGCCTGCTCGAATTTTTCTTGAATAATAGGACTCCCCATATTGCTGGTCATAATAATGATGGCATTCTTAAAGTCGGCCACCCGGCCTTTATTGTCTGTGAGCCTTCCTTCATCCAGTACTTGCAACAAGATGTTAAACGTATCCGGATGGGCCTTTTCAATTTCGTCCAAGAGCACCACGGAATAGGGCCTCCGCCGTACGGCTTCGGTCAATTGCCCTCCTTCCTCATAGCCCACGTATCCTGGAGGTGCGCCCACCAATCGGCTTACGGAATGTCTTTCCTGGTATTCGCTCATATCTATGCGGGTCATGGCATTCTCATCGTCAAAGAGATAGGCCGCCAAGGTTTTGGCCAATTCGGTCTTGCCCACTCCCGTAGTGCCTAGAAAAAGGAAGGAGCCAATAGGTCGCTTTTCGTCCTGAAGACCCGCCCTGCTTCTTCGGATGGCATCGGATACGGCCTGTATGGCCTCTTCTTGGCCTACCACGCGTTTATGCAGCACCTTTTCCAGATTTAGTAATTTTTCCTTTTCGCTCTGGAGCATTTTGGTCACGGGAATCCCGGTCCATTTGGCCACCACTTCGGCGATGTCCTCATGGGTCACTTCTTCTTTTATAAGGGTTTCCTTCCGTTGCTGTTCCCGAAGTTCCACTTGTAAAACTTCCAGTCTTTCATTGGCTTCCTTGATCTTGCCATAACGCAATTCGGCCACCTTGCCGTAATCCCCGTTTCGTTCCGCACGTTCCGCCTCCATTTTGTAGTCCTCGATATCCTTTTTGGTTTTTTGGATGTTGTCTACTACGCTTTTTTCGCTCTCCCATTTGGCAAAGATTTCATGGCGTTCCTCTTTGAGGTTGGCCAAATCTACGTTCAGCGCATTAAGCTTGGCCTTATCGTTTTCCCTTTTTATGGCCTCTATTTCAATTTCCAATTGCATGATCTTGCGATCCAGCACGTCCAATTGTTCAGGTTTGGAATTGATCTCCATCCGTAATTTTGAAGCAGCCTCGTCCATAAGATCAATGGCCTTGTCCGGCAGAAACCTACTGGTAATGTATCGTTGTGAAAGTTCTACCGCGGCAATGACCGCTTCGTCCTTAATACGGACCTTATGGTGGGCCTCATACTTTTCCTTGATTCCCCTAAGGATGGATATGGCACTTTCCGTATCCGGTTCGTGGACCATCACTTTTTGAAATCTGCGTTCCAGGGCCTTATCCTTTTCAAAGTATTTCTGGTACTCGTCCAGGGTAGTGGCCCCTATGGCCCTAAGCTCGCCACGGGCCAAGGCCGGTTTTAGGATATTGGCGGCATCCATGGCCCCTTGGCCTCCCCCAGCACCGACCAACGTATGGATTTCATCGATAAAAAGCACAATATTACCATCGGAAGCGGTTACCTCTTTGATGACGGATTTCAGTCGTTCCTCAAATTCCCCTTTGTATTTGGCCCCGGCAATGAGTGCTCCCATATCCAGGGAATAGATGATCTTGTCTTTTAGGTTTTCCGGTACATCGCCCTGAATAATACGATGTGCCAAACCTTCGGCGATCGCGGTTTTTCCCGTTCCGGGTTCCCCTACCAACATAGGGTTGTTTTTTGTTCTTCTGGACAGGATTTGCAGAATTCGCCTAATCTCCTCATCCCTTCCTATAACGGGATCCAATTTTCCGCTGTCCGCCAATTGGTTCAGGTTTCTGGCATATTTATCCAGGGAATTATAGGTGTCCTCGGCACCTTGGGACGTTACTTTGCCCCCTTTTCGCAACTCTTCCATGGCCGTTTTAAGGTCTTTTTCCGTAACACCTTGATCTTTAAGAATCTGTGAAATTTTACTTTTGGATTTATATATGGCCAACAGCATATGTTCCAGCGAAACATATTCATCCGCCATACTCTTTGCGATAATACTGGCCTCATTGATCATTTTTCCCGCTTCACGGGACAGCATAAGTTCCCCTCCGGAAACCTTTGGAAAGCTTTCCAATTCCTTGTCCAGGATCTGTGCCACTAATGCCAGGTTCACATGGAGTTTTTTTAGGATAAAGGGAAGTACGTTCTCATCCACTTGGGACATGGCCTTGAAAATATGCTCATTTTCAATCTGCTGATGACCAAGCCCTTGGGCCAACTGTTGGGCCTGTTGTAAGGTTTCTTGGGATTTTATGGTGAAATTATTAAAACTCATCTATCGTATTTTATTGTCGTTAATGCCTATTTTTACAATCAATCTATTCTTGTTCAATAATCCTACCAGCTACAGATACCGGACAAAATGTCCGTTAAGTATAAGAAAAACAGGACAATACGTCACTCTGCAAGGTGTGATAAAATCGAAACATAGTACAAGGCAATGGGGCTATTTGAAAATCTATTTGGAAGTACACCGGAAGACAGGGGCAATGTAACGGAGAGCGCATCATGGATTCCCTTGACGACCCTGGAACAGTTGGAAGAAATTACAGCGAAGTCCTCCGTGAAGCCGCAACTCATCTTTAAGCATTCCGCTACTTGCGGCATCAGCAGAATGGTCCTCAACCGATTTAAGGAAAATCTTGCCCTTTTTAAGGATCAAATGGACTTTTATTTTCTGGACTTGCATTCCTACCGGGCGGTATCCCAAGAGGTGGGAGTGCGGTTTCAAGTGCTGCATCAATCTCCACAGGTTTTGGTCATAAAAAATGGAATAACCGTGGCCCACGCATCCCATGGTTCCATACCCCAAATGGATTTTCGGAAGTATGTATAGTCCGGCTTGGACCATGTCCCCTTTTTTTACTCCAACCAGCAAGGATTCCCGATTCCCAGTATGGTTGTTTGAAGTACCGTGGGCTTTTCAAAAGGTATGGTTTGCTCACTGCGTACGGCACTTGTCACACCTGTCCGCCTTTGGAGGAGACGAGCGGTAGTGGGGGATCTTTATGGCCATCGATGCGCTGATCCGTGATTTTAAGGCCAAAAAGGCGTATGCCTCTTAAAACAACGAAGCCACGGCAAAATGCCATGGCTCCTTCTTTTCAAAATTTAATTGCTTACTCTTGCCGGCCATCCCGAATGCTTTCGGGACAGTAGCGATTACTCTTGCGGGAGCTGGGGAGGCTCTATCTTAAAATTTATTGCTTACTCGGTACGGTACTCGTCAGAGACGAGCACTAGCAGGGGTACCATTTTCAACATCCTTGACGCCTTCGTTGCTAAACGTAAACTGAAAAGTACGCTCAAGACAGTGCTTCGGGATATGGAATAAAAAAACCACGACATTGCTGCCGTGGTTGTTCAATTGTCGTTAATATGATTTAATCGATTAATTCAAAGGTCAATATTTCTTCATCAGTTCCTATTGTCTCAAGTCTGACACATTTAAAAATAGCTTCTTCTCTTTCTAAACGGACGTAATCAAAGCTATTCAAGCCTTCAAGGTATAAAAAACCTGATTGCCAGTATGATAATGGACCAGAAATTAATTTCCCATTTTTTATTAAATAAAGAATTAAACTACCATTTGGGTAACTGAAATAATAATCAATTTTTGGCAAAGCTATACCTTCTTTTAAAAATATAGCGGCTCTACTTACTCGTTCTCCACTTACTATTATTACTTCATCCCAACTTTCACAATTAAGTATTTTGGAAAAGTTATAAACCTCACCTAGTTTTAAACT
>JBCBSN010000325.1:0-4239 GCA_039819225.1 Bacteroidota bacterium
GTCCGAAAAGTAAGATGCAAGACCGCTTCGCTTCAAGACATAGTATTTGGAACAAAGACGCTTTGATTTTCAACCGTTTAAAAAGTATTCAGTCCGTAAGACCCTATTTTTAGGCCAAAAAGATGTTTTTTTGAATTTCGGCCGTGTCAAAGGACCAAGAATTTATAACATACGGATTTTCTGAGGTCCAATTTCTATATTTTAGCGGTGGAACGGTCTATTTTCAAAAGTTTCGGATGGCCCTGATACAATATCAATGAAAGTCAAAATAGGTTTATGGTTTATATGTTTTGGCCTCCTCATGCAAATGGGGCATGCCCAGAAAGGCGAAATCCACTGGCTTACTTTTGAGGAATTGGAGGACTCCCTGGCTCTAAGGCCCAAAAAGGTATTTATCGATTTCTATGCGGATTGGTGCGCGTACTGCAAAAAAATGGACAAGGCGGCATTTCAGGATACAGAAGTGATCAACAGACTAAATGCGGAGTACTATGCCGTTAAAATGGATGTGGAATCCAGGGACAGCATACAATTTGGCGGGGACACCTTTCATAATAAGGAAGTGGGCAAAAAACGAAATCCGACCCATGAGATTCCATTGCTTTTGGCATCTAGAGAGAAAAAGCCCTTTTCCTTACCGGCTATCGTAATCTTGGACAAAAAATTCCAGGTGCAACAACGCTACTTTAAATATATCTCTCCCAAAAAAATGATCGAGATTCTTTCAGGGCAATAGGATCGGATTAGGCCGCATGTTGTTCGTATTCCATGGCCAGAAAATGTGTCAGTTTTTTTTTGGAATCGTATAAAGGAAGCACTTCAATGGCACAAACATATTCCTCGCCATTTTTGCGATAGTTGGTAATGGCCGCTTTAAAACGTTTTTCCTGCTGTAAAAGCTTTCGTATCTCGACGCGTTTGGCTTCCGAGGTCCGCGTTCCTTGTAAAAAGGAAGAGGGTCGTTTGCCCAGGGCAAACCCCTTGGCGTAACCGGTCATTTCCTTAAACCCATTGTTGGTCCAAACAATCTCGCGTTTTGTATTGGTAACTACAAGGGCTTCGTATTCGGTAGTTTCCAAAATCTGTTGAATGGCCGGTTCAATGCCCATTTTTAACAGGGAACCCAATTGCTTTAGATCACTTTTGACCTTTAGTTTTTTCAGCAATTTGTGATAATTGTCCATATAAAAATCAAGGCTTTCCAAGGGCGAGAAAAAATGCTGCGTTTGAGATGTCATAGCTTTTTTATTTTTTAGGGCAACATTGCTGTAAAGGTACGAGTCGGGCTTTGGGAAGAATATGATAGTTGTCAGGGTTTACGTTTTTACCATTTTGCGCGAGCCTATTCTTGGAAAAGGGCACCTGCATAAAAGTGCTTTTTGAGGTTATCGCGCCTTAGCGCTTGTTTAAACCCGCTGTTTCCTTATGGCTCTGGTTTAATTTGACGTTGGGATTTCCGTTCAAACTAAAAATCAAAATGCTTTGAAGTCGGCACGAACGTAGCATATTCAATTACTCCCTTTAGGGACAGTGGAAAGGCCATTAAATTTTAGGGCCTTTGTTCTTTCCGTTCCTAAAGGGCGACAAAAAGACCGAAAATGGGTTGTTTCAAGGATAATATCCATTTTAGAATAAAGCGTTTCCCAATCATCAACATTTTGAGAACTCTGCCTAGCGGTAGGTAGATATGGCGTCACTTCCAAATTGGCAAATATCCCGATAGTATTACATTTAGAAGTATCCCTATCCCGAAGGTTTGGGACCAAACTATTGAAAGTCTGTTCGCATTGATCTTAAACAAGCTCTTAACGTTTCGTTAGATGCAGCACAAAAGTTGCATTAAATCCAAAATATAGGTTGCCGTCCCTGAAATTGAAGTTATTCCTGGTCTGTGTAATAAAGGCATCCTCTGCAATATTGCCAACATTGCAAAGATAGAATTGCAAGAGCAGGTCCGTAAGTTCCCAATTTACCCCCAGGGCGAATGGGTCAAATGTTTCAAAACTATTTACGGGATTGGCCAGGTAGTAATATTCCGAAGTTATGGAAACATGGCCCCCCACTTTGTAACGGGCCCCGAAACCCACGGCAAAATGGTTGTTAGGGTCTTCTGCGGCCCTTGAAGAGTTGCGGTGTATAAAGGTCGGGGAAAGTTGCATGGAAAAATTAGGAGTGAATTTCTTGGCAATGAGCAATTGGCTGGTAAAGGCCAGTTTGTCCCAAAACCCGTCACTGGCATTGATGCCCCGGTTGGGTATGCTCCTGTAGCTTGAATTCTGAAGCAGGGTGATGCCCACAGGGGAACCTTTACCGTCAGTACGTTGTTCCACTAAGCGGTACTTTAGGTAGCCATCAAAGATACCGTCCAGGTTGGAAGCGCCAAATCCTGTACTCCATCGATCCGTAAGGGCATAGGAAATTCCAAAGCGGGCGTTCATACGATCGGCCACAAAACTTTGGGTGCGTTCCGGTAAATTCCAAAATCGGCTAAATACGGACAGCTCCATGGTGCCTTTCTTTCGGGTCTCCACGGAATGCCCCAGGGCGATCCGGGTGGTCTTGAAGGTGGCAAATGCATATTGTGGTGCTTCCGGGTACTCCTTTTCCAAGGTCTGGAGCAGTTCCTGCGCTCCGACCCCCATATAGGCCATAAGGCAAAGACATGAAAAAAATAGCGCTTTCTTTTTCATAATTGGTATTCTTTTAGTTCCGTGACAAGGCATGGCGATGCAGCATCGGTTTACTGTGTTTTGTACGGGGTGTATTCAAATTGAAAAGTGATGGCGATGGTTTTGGCTATGTTCTTTTCCACCACTGGGGGTACCCTGATCTCAAAATCCTTGATAGCTACCTGAAAATCCCCATGTATGCTATAGTTTCCTTTTAGGTTTTCTATATGAGCCTTGATGTTTGTTTCCTTAGTGATGCCGTGAACGGTCAATTGCCCTTCGATCATTTTGGTCTGGACTCCCTCCAGATAAGGGTCAAAATCCAGTATGGTTCCTTCAAAGGTAGCCTTCGGGTAGCTGTCGGACTCCACATAACTTTCATTAAAGTGTTCCTGCATCAGGGCCTTTTTAAAAACAAAGGCCCGCATGAGCATGCTCACTGCAATTTTATGGTCAGATGGATCCAATATACTGAGCACATGATTGTTGATGGCCTCAATGTTCTCTACCGTGGTGTAGGAAAAAAAGGAAACCTGGCCCTGTCTGGCAATCTGTGGGGCCGGTTCCTGCGCCAGTCCGGAAACAACCATCAACATAAAAAGGGGCAGGGAAATGTTTTTCATGGTTCAGTCCTCTAAAACAATACAGTTCAAAAAGATAGCATCCATTAGAAAACCTTTGCAGATTCCCTTGAGCCTTACGGTCTGTCCCCGTTGCAGTTCACGCAGGGTTTTCATTTGGTTGGGCAGCATATCGCACATAACATACGTGTTTTCTTCGGAACCCTGTAGAAATAGGGTATACCTATCGTTTTTTGTATTGATTTTCTTTACGGTGCCCTCTACTTCCACGGTTTTTTCTACAAAAACGGCTTGGGCCTTGTTCTCATCGGCAAGGAAGGACCACACCAATTTTTCTGAGCTTATGCGGATATCGGTCTTAGAGGTAGCAATGTCCGCCCTAGTCCCCGTGGTCAAAAATGCGGCCATAAATTGGTAACCTATCCAAAACAATAGGGCAAAGGCAAGTATTCGCCATATATTGATTTTCTTCAGCATTTCTTTTCGCTAAACTACAGGTTACCTATTAAAACAAAAAATACAATGGAAGGGAAAACCCTTCCATTGCTATGAGTCAGTGCCGTTTCCGGTAAAAAGGTGCTACTCTCATTTTCATGGAATTTGGAATTGAAAGTATCCATATCCAAGGGCTCATCGTTTATAGGGCAAATGGGCCTACACCCCTTAGGCTTTATTTTCCAAGGGAGGCCCTGCGAATGATTTGCACAGGGCCGCACGGCCTTATTTTAATGGGCCTATTTTGAAGATTACCGTTTCCATGAATACGGGCAAGGAAGGATATCCCAGTAAAGGAATCCCCCTATTGCAATTATTCACCTTCTTTTTCAGGAGCTTCCGGGGTATCCGGGTTGATGATGGGCCAAACACCTGGCCTTGGGAAGCCTACGCCAAAATTGTCCCCACGCTGTGCATCCTGGCCAAATTTGTAAACGGGCCATCCCTTGAAGGTAAGCTGGGATCTTCCGAACACGTCTATGCTACCAAAGTCT
>JBCBSN010000326.1:0-4231 GCA_039819225.1 Bacteroidota bacterium
ACGGAATCCGAATTGCTACCTTTGATGCAATTGGCAAAAACATTTAATGCGGCCATCCGTATAGTGTACGTCCAATATGAAATAAAGGCATTAACGGAAATACAGCAGTTTAATCTAAGCATGCTCCGTAAGTACCTAAAGGACGCGGAACATTATGTGCATACCGTATCCGAGTTAAACTCGGTATCCAGGACCTTAGAAACCTTTACCGAGGAATTGGATATCCACCTTTTGGCCATGTTGCACTATCAGCATAGTTATATGGAACGGATGACCCGCGAACCTGTGGTAAAGCGTATGGCCTTTCACACCAAAATACCGTTATTGGTAATCCCGGAATTGGGGATGAGCGCTCGTTCCAGAAACAAAAGGGATATGGAAAAGACCGCTATCCGTTAATGGGAAACCTTATACCCGTTCCCCAATAGGATAATCTTCATAAAAATCTTGAAAGGTTTTGTCCGTCGTATAATTGTCGGTCAACACCTTATATACCATATACACGATTAGGATTTGTCCTAGTACCGTAAGGTAAAAGACCCAGTTGAAGGGGAAATCCATGGCCACCATTATGGTAACGGTCAAAAGGAGAAGGCTAGTAACGGCTATCCAGAACATTCCGGAATTTTTCATCGCATTTTTGTTTTCAAGATAGGATAAATCCCAGGGCCTTACCGTTAAGGGAATCCCAAAAAAAAAATTGTCTTTTATCTATATAGGGGAATAATGGATAAGCATATGAAGGTCGAAAATCTTCGTTCCCTAGCCCGCCTAAGGCGGGAAAAGATTTTCTCCTAATCTCAAAGTTTTGAGGAATTTTTCCACCCGCCCAAGGCGGGTCGGGGAATAGAAAAATTCGCTTATTCGCTTATCCATTATTCACTTTATATTATTTGTACAGTTTTGATCAAACATCCCCAATTTTGGTACGGGGAATACGTATTTTTACAGAGGATTGTAACGTATTTTATGAACCTTCCTAGCACAGGGCAAAAAAGAGTGGTTGTCATTGGTGGCGGATTTGCCGGCATTTCCTTGGCAAAAAACCTGAAAAAATTGGATGTGCAGGTGGTGCTGATCGATAAGCATAATTATCACACTTTTCAACCCCTATTATATCAGGTTTCTACCAGTGGTCTGGAACCCGATTCCATTGCTTATCCCATCCGAAAAGTTCTAAAACGGCTGCGGAATTTTCATTTTCGTTGGGCGGAAGTAAAGCAGATCGATCCAGCAGAGAAAACCATTGCTACCAATATTGGAAATCTTTCCTATGATTATTTGGTGATTGCTACCGGAACCCGCACTAACTTTTTTGGGAATGATGCCTTGGCCAAATATGCCATGGCCATGAAGAATGTACCGCAGGCCTTGAACATTCGGAGCCTTATGCTGCAAAATTTTGAAAAGGCCGATACTTCCGATAATCCTTTGGAACGAAAGGCCCTGCTCAATTTTTGTATTGTTGGGGCTGGCCCCACGGGGGTGGAATTGGCCGGTGCCTTTGCCGAATTGAAACGCCATGTGTTTCCTAGGGACTACCAACATCTGGATGTTACGGAAATGCAAATTCATCTTTTTGAAGGGGCAGACCGGGTATTGCCCCCAATGAGCAGTACGGCCTCTAAAAAGGCAGCGACCTTTTTAGAAGAGTTGGGCGTACACATACATACCCGCACCTTGGTTAAAGCGTATGACGGACGGACAATGACCCTACAAGATGGGAAAACCATGGATACCCATAATTTCATTTGGACCGCTGGGGTCACCGGGGCGGCCATAGCAGGTTTGGATGCAAGTTCCTTGATGGCCAGGCAAAACCGATTTAAGGTAAATGCCTACAATCAGGTGGTAGGTTACCCGGATATCTTTGCCATTGGTGATATCGCCCATATGGAAACCCCGGACTACCCCAATGGACACCCCCAAGTGGCCCAACCCGCCATACAACAAGGCCGCCTTCTGGCAAAGAATTTAAAAAATTTAATACAGTCCAAGCCAATGCAGGCCTTCCGTTATAAGGATAAGGGCACAATGGCTACGGTTGGCCGTAATAAGGCGGTAGTGGATCTGGCCAAAGTACAATTTGGCGGTTTTTTCGCCTGGTTTATTTGGATGTTCGTCCACCTAATGGCTTTGGTGGGTTTTCGTAATAGGGTCATTGTTTTTTTTAACTGGGCCTATAACTATATCAATTTTGATAAGGCCGCTCGGCTTATTGTTAGACCGTTTAAACCGGGACAATAAAAACATAGGGTACTTTCCCCAGGTGTACGACAAATTTCCGTAACCCAATGTTTGCCCTCCTTTAATCCTCCGCCTAGGGCACAGAAAACTCCTCCCGCCTTCGGCGGGGAGGCTGGGTGAGGTCTTTTTATGGAAAAGAAGTCCAAAAAAGAGAATTTATATCTAAAACCGGAAATTTGTCCTACACCCTTTTCCCTTATGTGATAAAGCTTTACTATCTTTGCCGTGTTGTGTTGTGACCCTTGGCCCTTAGAGGCCAAGATCAATGAAAGGCTTTCCATTGTGGGAGGCTTTTTTGTTTATGCTGAACTCGATTCAGTATCTACCTGATCTTGATTCAACATCTACCGAAACTTGTTTCGGAACATTCTCTTCAAAGCTGAAAACGGATGTACCAGATACGTAATTGAAAAATCTCAGTGGAGCTTTAATCTAAAACACAGTAAATAAATGTGCTTAATATTCAAAAGTTTGTACTACAAGTCAAGATAATAAAGTACAACAAGTCCTTTGGGGCCTCTTCCCTTAAAAAGGCATACGCCCGCTTCATTTGGGTCTTAACGGTATTGACCGAGATGCCGTTTGCTTCGGCAATCTCGGAATAACTTTGCCCGTTTAGGACAAAGGACATAAAAATGTTCCTTCTGCTTTCGGGGAGTTGGTTCAACAGTTCCTGCAACTTCCGGCTCGTTTCCGACCCTGGGGAAACCCTTAGTTCTTCGTATTGGCTCACAGCCAAATTCTGGAGGAGCGATTTTTCCCTCTTGATTTTCTTTAGAGAGAGTAGGCTCAAATTCTTTACCGCTTTTATGGCGTACGCCTTAAACGAAATGGTATCGGCAAGCGACTCCTTTCTCTGCCAACATGAAATAAAAAAATCCTGTACGACGTCCTTAGCGGTATCCCTGTCCTTTAAAATACCAAAAGCCACCAAGCACAATAACCCATAATGTGCTTTGTAAAGCCGTTCCATCTCATGGAAATTTTGGTTTGGTACTTTTTTCACAAAGATGCTTAATTTACGTCCGTTCCATTACAAGAAACCTGTTATACTATTGGATATGCCGTGGCAGTGGAATTATACCAATTTACGTGCTTTAGAGCCCTAGGATTGTCAAATTAACAAAAAAATCCAGTTTTTTGTCACCCTAATTTAAGATTTTGATAACATATAAAAAAGAAACCCCTATAAATGTCAAGCACAGAACAGCTAAAATCGGTCTTACAACGCATTAAGGTTTCCAATAAGATAGAGGCGGATTTGCTGAAAGATTTGTCGAATCAGGAAAAAGAACTGCTTACCTATCTTCATGGAGAGGGTTTGGTGGACGAAGCACTACAATTCCTCAAAGATTTAAACGAAGATCAGGAATGGCATTTGTTAAAAGAAAGAATGATTGCTTCCAAAACGAAGGTTATCCCTATATGGAAATCCATTTTAAGATATGCAGCGATTTTTATAGGCCTTTTTGGTGCAATCTATTTGTTTCGAATAGGTATGGGGCAAGATCCGGACACACCGGCTACGGACAAATCCATTACCTTGAAAATCGGGGAAGACGCCGTAAGGTTTATTCGCGAAGGGGAAAGTCAACAAATTGTTTCAGCATCGGGGGAGGTAGTAGGCGAACAGAAGGGCAATAGCATCCGCTATGATACCGATACTCAAATCGATGAACTAATTTTTAATGAACTTGAGATTCCCTACGGTAAGATATTTGAAGTAGTGCTGTCCGACGGTACCTTGGTACATTTGAATTCCGGAACGAAGATGCGTTATCCGGTGAAATTTTTGGAAGGTCAAAAAAGAGAGGTCTTTATTCACGGGGAAGCCTATTTTGATGTGGCCAAGGATAAAAACCGTCCCTTTATCGTAAATGCCGATGACCTAGCGGTAGAGGTGCTGGGAACGGAATTCAACATTACCTCTTATCAGGAAGACCGGGAAATCCGGACGGTCTTGGTGGAGGGCTCGGTAAGCCTT
>JBCBSN010000327.1:0-4128 GCA_039819225.1 Bacteroidota bacterium
GAAGATGTATACTACTTGTATATTGACCCCGAGACCTATTTGCTTGAAATCCTAACCTATTCCATCTCCTATTTTGATGTGGAAAAAGCGACGGTAAATAGTGCCAAGGTGTATTCCGACTATCGTGAAGTACAAGGTTTGATGATGCCCCATAAAATGGAAAATTTTAAGTGGAAGGACTTTCAAATGGGAAAAAGCAAAAACCACCTCCGACTTTTTAGCGATATCCATTTTTTGGATGATATACAGGACGAAACCGTTTTTGAGGTTCCGGAGGGTGCCATTACGGAAGTGTTATCCAAGTAAAGGATTATGTTGATTGGGACTATTTGGAATTTTCCAAGAGCTCCGCTTCGGTAAATTCAGCACCACTTTTGGATTCCATCTCCCGTAATACTTTTATTTCTTGAGGCTTTAGGTTTTTTGGCATATCGGAAAATGCATTGGTAACATAAGCAATAATATCGGAAATATCCTTGTCGCTTATGTTTTCGTTCCTAATAAGACCCGGCATGGCCAAATTAAAATCATATCGCTTACCATTTACTGTAACCGGCCCTTCAAGACCGTGCAAAACAATCAGCGCTAGTCGCTCCGGGTCTGCAACATGCTCCGAATTCATCAAGGGAGGGGCAAGCCCCTGAATACCTTGCCCATTTATGCCATGGCAGGAGGCACAGATATCCTGAAATAATTTTGCTCCATGGGTACGCGTATCCTCTGTTAGTGAATTTCGTGTAAAAATGGGATTCATCTTACCCATTTTCCGGTTGACCGCAGCAAGAGATAACTGTGTCCCTAGTAGGGAATCCCCGTTTTGACCCATCCCTTCCAGATAATTAAGTACGATAGTCTCGTCTTCGACCAGTCCACTTATTATGGCAGTGACAAACAGGGAACTACCGCTATGCCTATCGTAAACGGTCATCATTTGCTCCAAAAATTGCCCTTCCCCAACAGTCATCCATTTTCCAAGGGTAGCACTCAAATATAAGTCCAGGCCCGTATCGTTTTTGGATATTAGTGCATCGAACAGACCCACGGCCCTGGTCCGATATTCTGTTACTATAAATTGCTCTAACAATATTAGTGCATGGGCACTGACCTTGGCGATGCTCCCTTTGGCCAAGCCGGCCAAGAAGTCAAAGTTGAGGGCATCCATTCCTTCAAGGACATACAATGCATGTATTTGGGCCAGCGGGTACCTGGTGTTTAGAGCGGTTTCCCTTAATTCCGGTATAGCCCCCAAATCGCCACTATGGATCAAGAGCCGTTGCGCACGGTCTCTAATCCACCCATTTTTGTGTCTAAGAAGACGTATTAATCCCCTGGTACCCATGGTTTCAAAATCAGGCGTTTCCATTTTCATCTGGGCCAATTGGCTTACCTTTAGTATTCTTCCGAAATCCGTAACGGTATCCAGTCGGTTCCCTTTGACCTTCTTTTTTAGATACGGGCTTAAATAGGCATGATGTCCTATCATCCCCCTATGCATATCCACAATGTAGAGGCTTCCATCCGGACCATTATTTAAGTTTACCGGACGAAAACCTTCATCCGTACTGGCCAAAAATTCTTTTCCCATATAGGCCTGTTCCGCAATGGTTGAATCTCCCATAAAGCTTAAAATATTTCGTTTAATCAAATTTCCCTCGGGAATACAAACAAAAACATTTTCCGCATACTCCTCAGAAAACATCCCCCCTCGATACACCAAGGGAGCACAGGCCGCAGTGGTATTCACAAGAACACTATCCTTATCCAGTACGCCCTTGGCATACCCCCTATTCACTGTTGTGGCATGCAACGGATATACACGCTGATCTTTGGTAAGCATCTGGTTTACCCCGGCCATTGGGCTAAAGTGCTTATTTCTTGCAAGTCGATTGGGGAGCACATAATCTCCCAACAATTGTCTGGAATTATCATTATAGTAAAGCCTCCCAAAGTTATCATGGCTAATGCCCCACTGCCCTCGGAAGGTGGTAGGTTCCTTTACCCATATCCCGTTTTTACGCCTATATCTGAAATTGGATTTGGCATTATAAATCCAATTGTCAATATTTAGAAGCAGACCGTTGGGTTGATGTTCGGGGTTGCCCTCCCCGGCATATAAAGAATCCACAAGTACCCTTTGCCCTGGTTCATCATCCTCAATATCAACAAACCAAAGGTTCGGGGGTTCGGCATACAAGAGACCGCCATATACATGGGAAAGTGCCCTGGGCATTACCAAACTGTCCAAGAAAACTTTGGTATGATCTGTAATCCCATCGGCATCCCGGTCTTCCAAAATTACGATACTGCCAATAGGTCTTTTCTCGTCACTGCCCTGCATATCATTCATGTAACCCGGCATCTGAACCGCCCAAATACGTCCACGGTCATCAAAATCCATGGCGACTGGGGCCTTTAGATGAGGTTCAGAGGCTATCACCTCCAAAGCAAAACCTTCTTGGATATGATATCCCTTAAGGGAAATTTTGGGTTCCTCAAAAGAGGTATCGCATGCCATGAAGAGGCACAAGGCCCAAAGACCGGTCCCAATTTTCAATTGTTTCACACGTTTAAATTTTAGTAATTACCTGAATTCATGTTAATTATAAAATTAAGAATCCCGATAGCTATTGGGACAACAACCGCTAGGCTCTCACATTAATCCCGAAAATTCGGGATAACCATTCCCTTACTTCGGCTTGGCTCAGCACAAGTTTGTGAAAAAATGTTCAAAATTTATTAATGTTTGTTTCATTGAACGGATACGGTTTTGTGTTGTTTTTCAGATCTTAGACCACATGATATATTAAAAGCCAATGGCTTATCGCCCCTCCCAAAACGAACAAATGCCAAATAAAATGATTGTAAGGTATTCTTTCCCAAACGTAAAAAAGAATTCCGATGGTATAAAAAGCTCCCCCAAGAAATAAAAAACGGAGACCCAAGGAAGGGGTATGGTCCATAAGGTTCTCAAAATCCAATATAATCAGCCAACCCATGGCCAAATAAAGCAAAAGTGATATAAACTCATACCGCCCTGTGTAAAATAATTTAAAAAGTGTACCGAAAGCGGCAATGGCCCACACGATAAAAAAAATAGCCCATCCGCTGCCATTCACCAAAGTAATCAAAGCTACCGGTGTGTAGGTTCCGGCAATCAAAAAATAGATATTGATATGATCTAATATGCGCAATCTCCTTTTCAACCGAGGATCTTGTACGGCATGGTAAACCGTAGAAACAACAAGCATGGCAATAAGCGTGGTACTATACAATAGGATACTAAAAGTGGCATAAGCCGATTTTTCCGAATTATTCCCAAGTAAAAAAAACATGGCAAAAACTGCCCATACGGCACCTATGCCATGGGATATGGTGTTTAACCTTTCTTCCCTTAGATTATTGGAACTTCTTGCCATACGTTTTTTACGAGTATAGTGGCATTACTATCCTAGCATATTAATGTAAAGATGGGGATTAGGGGCACAAAAGTGCTAACCCCGTCAAAGTTAAGGGGTAAAAACGGGAATACTAAGGAATAATGTCAATTCCCGTTTCAAAATGGGCTAAAGGAAATATGCCTTTTGTAATATGAAAAGGTGAGTGCCGCTATAGCCAACCGTTACGCTGTTTATATAAAAAAAAAAAGCACCTGTCGTTAAACGACGGGTGCTTTTCGAGGAAGGCGGCTCCCTACTCTCCCACCGTATCGGCAGTACCATCGGCGCTGGCGGGCTTAACTTCCCTGTTCGGTATGGGAAGGGGTGGGCCCCGCCGCCATGGCCACCTAGGCCTTGGGCCCCCAGCTCCGCAAAGGGCGGGCGGGGGGCGCTAATATTATAATGGGACGGTGGAGGGAAAAACACGGATCTTTCGAGACGGGGCGCGCCACGCGCGAAAAAAAGGAACCTGCGGCCCCTTCCCGCCTTCGGCGAAAAGGGGCCCGCGCAAGCCGAGCGGTACTAATTGCCCGTATGCTTGGGCACCGCCCCGCGCGGTCCTTAAACCACTTCGAAAGCACAGAATTCTTCCCTTGACCCCTCCCAATGTGTCAACAATATTGAAGATTTAGGTGGCCATGGCAACGGGGCCCACCCCTTCCCATACCGAACAGGGTAGTTAAGCCCGTTA
>JBCBSN010000328.1:0-4123 GCA_039819225.1 Bacteroidota bacterium
GTTCAAAAAACAGAAAACTTCCGAGGCCTAAGAGACTGTTTTGAAATGCGTGATTGGAATTTTTTATTGGTTTTTTTAGTGTAGAACAGGGCAAAATTTTAACGAAGTTATGCGCAAAAAGGACGTAAAAAGAATTGATATATTTTAAAACGGTCTTCGAGCTGCACTAGGCGTAAAATGAAAAATTCCAATCACGCATTTCAAAACAGTCTCTTAGGCCTCGGAAGTTTTCTGTTTTTTGAACAATTGGTTGGTTTTGAGTTTTTTCCAGTAATCGGCCAAATCTGCTTTAACCTCTCCGGACATAATGTAAAGACCAATGATATTGGGGAACGACATGGCCAAGATCATCATATCGGAAAAATCCAGCACAGCACCTAGGCTAATGGAAGCACCAACGACCACAAAGACCAAAAAAAGCATTTTATAGACCATTTCGGATTTTGTGCTCTTACCAAAAAGGTAGGTCCAGGCGCGCATGCCATAATAGGACCATGAGATCATTGTAGAAAAGGCGAAGAGGAAAACGGCAATGCCAAGTACGTAGGGAAACCAGGAGAAAACGCTACCAAAGGCATTGGAGGTCAATTGGGCTCCGGCCAGTCCTTCTACTTCATGCATTCCGGTAAATATAAGTACCAATGCGGTAAGGGTACATACCACCACGGTATCTATAAAAGGTTCCAACAGGGCAACAAAACCTTCGGATGGAGGATGGTGGGTCTTGGCCGTACTATGAGCTATAGCCGCAGATCCCACCCCAGCCTCGTTAGAGAAGGCCGCCCTTTGAAAACCTACCACAAGAACGCCTATAATCCCTCCCTTAAGGGCACTAGGATTAAAGGCTCCGTCTACAATTGCCGAAAAAGCGGGGCCAATATTCTGTATGTTAAGTATGATTACGGCCAAGGCTGCAATCACATAAATAGACGCCATTAGGGGAACAATCCTTCCTGTAACGTTGGCAATACTCTTGATACCACCAATGATGACCACCCCAACCAGAATAGCCGTAATAATACCAAACCAAAAACCATTGCCCTGTAACGCCGGGAACTGCCCGGCCAATTGCTCAAAAGATTGGTTGGCCTGGAACATATTGCCTCCTCCGAAGGAGCCTCCTATGGCCAATACTGCAAACAAACCGGCCAAAACCTTTCCAAAACCTTTCATACCTCTTTTTTCAAGGCCGTAGCGCAGGTAATTCATCGGGCCGCCAAAAACCCGTCCGTCCGGAAGGATATCGCGATACTTTACTCCCAAGGTACATTCCACGAATTTGGTGGACATACCCAGTAAACCACAAACGATCATCCAGAACGTTGCCCCGGCACCCCCTAAGGATACGGCCACTGCAACACCCGCAATGTTTCCCAGGCCCACTGTTCCGGATACCGCGGTAGCCAGGGCCTGAAAGTGGGTAACCCTACCGGGCGCATCTGGATCGTCATAGGTCCCTTTCGCCAAAGCCAAGGAATGACTAAACCCTCGAATATTTATAAAACCCATGCGAATAGTAAAGAAAATAGCTCCCAAAACCAGCCACATTACCATAAAAGGTATGCCCTTGGTAATAGGGTCTCCATTGGGATGTGTCAAGACCACAGGTTCATCATACTCAATTTCGGCCAGATAGTGTGACCCTTGGGCTATGACATGTTCCGGATTTTCAGAATTGTAAATGACCCTGCCTTCCTGCACCAAATGGTTCAATTTTCCATTGGCCTCTGCCAAAATGCTCTGATCCGCCGTCTTGCTATTGGAAATCAAGGCTATTTTTTCTCCCTTGGAAACCTTTGCTCCGTTTTCCCTGTACCATTTCTTTAGAATAAACTTGTTATCCATTTCTGAGCTCCAATCTGGAATACCTACTCGTTTAACATCCGCATAGGCCACTGGATCATAAATACCGATAGCGGCAAAGGGATCCCAAAAAAGAACGGATCCGAGTGCGCCGACCGCCGGGGTCATGGTACCATTAAATATTTCTGTGATCGCCTCTGCCTCCACCGTGTAGGTTTTGGTAATAGATTGCCCATTGGCGTCGGAAACAACAACGGTATAGGGTACTCCTTCTACAAGCCTCATAGCCCTTTTGGAGGAGAGCGGGGTATCCTGGTCGCTCCATTTATAGGTGTAAGGCGGGGTCCCTCCAAGGACTTGCAAATCTACCACCCCATCATTGATCGTGTTGGAAGGGTTAAATACCGAAGCCTTCACGATAAGTTCCTGAGCATTTATACCAAAACTAAAAAGTAGTAAAAGAAGGGATAGATACGTTTTGGTCATTGCAATGAAAGTTTGGTGATACGAATTTTGCATTAAAATGGGCAATATCCTAAAAATAACTCACCGAATCAAATTAATGATCGCTTAAGACAAAGGTTTCTCCAACAAAACTTAGGAATTACTATTTTCCATAGTTACACACCCATCGTTAGTTAACCCAATGTCCTATGAGGGCACCTCGATATGGAACATCTCGTTGAGTTTTTGTATCTGTTCGGGCCGGCCCAATACAATGACCTTGCTATTCGGCAGCAGTTTCATATCGGCTTCGGGGTTGATCAGATATTTCCCGTTGGGATCAATATAGCCTATAATGGTACAGCCTGTTTTTCGTCTTAGGTCCAGATCGCGAAGTGAATTACAATCCCCTTCGCCCTTAAAATCCTCTATGGGTACCTCCTCAAGGTTTGTGGTATTCCCACCCTCCATGGAAAGCTTGTCCATAAAGGTGATAAGGTCCGGGTTCACCACCAGGGAGGCCATATGGTCCCCGCCGATCTTATCCGGCATGATAACCTTGTCCGCTCCGGCGAGTCTCAGCTTTTTTTGGGAGGTAAGTTCAGATGCCCGGCTTATGATGAAAAGGTCTTTTTTTAATTGGCGGGCGGACAGCACCACAAACAAATTGGCGGCATCAACGGGCAGCGCGGAAATCAAGTATTGGGCACGTTCTATCCCTGCCTGCCGGAGTACATCGTCCTCGTTGGCATCCCCTTCTATAAAAAGTGCCTCGTCCTCGTACTTTTCAATAAGCTCTTTGTTTCTTTCTATGACCACAAAAGACCGCTTATAGGCGATCAACCGCTCGGCGGCCTGCCTGCCATTTCGTCCATATCCACAAACAATGACGTGATTGACCAAACTGTTTATCCTTTTTTTCACTTTCCTGTTTTTTAAAAGTTGTAGTGAATTTTTACTTAAAATATATTCGGTGACCACGGACAGTCCAAAAGCGAAAATAAAAACACTGGAGACAATTAGCACTACCGTAAAAATCTTTCCATCCACCCCCATGGGCTTTACCTCCGAAAAGCCAACGGTAGTAATGGTTATGATGGTCATGTAGAACGCATCGATCCAAGAGTAGTCCGAAATATACCGATACCCCAAAGTCCCAAAAATAAGAACCGCCACCATCAAGAACAGGGCTAGGTAGATTCTGGAAAGAAAAAGCTTTAACATAGGCTAAAGATCAAATACGGAAGTACGCTTGGTATAGACCAGGTCCTTTATTCGCAGCCAAAAGGCGAGGAATAGGTACAAGGCAAAACCAAATCCCAAGGTAACAAATGTGAGATAGATAAAGGAGGTGCGTACTACCCGGGCCCTTATGCCCAAGCGCTCCGCAATGCGCCTACATACTTCAAAACCGCGTTTTTGGAAATAATAAAGAATCCGGTAAAACACATTCATAGGCCTAAATTAACAAAAAACGGCAAACGGGGCCCATATTGGAGAACATGGCTAAACGAAGGAATCACATGTTCCCTTTGATCAGCGTCCCCCCAATGGCACACTGGAGACATTTATTCCTGGTACAATACTCGGAATGAAGTTGTAACATGGCCTGACTCTCCATGGCGTTTTGCGGTTTACGGCCTATGTTGGAAAACCCGGTGATGATACGGTTCCGCTCCCCTTTTAATTCAGAAATCAATTTGATTATTTCTTGGTTAACATCCTTTCCCATATATTTTGCATAACAAAACTGCAACGGTATAATGGTATTGATCAAAAGAAGGTCCATAAAATTTGCGGTAAGTGTTTTTTTGCGTTTTTTGGTTTCCCTTCCAAAGGTATACCTTGTATCCCAGTAGGGACCAGCAGCTACCTT
>JBCBSN010000329.1:0-4117 GCA_039819225.1 Bacteroidota bacterium
TCGGGGCCTCTAGAAAACAAACCTTTTTGATTTACCTCATCCAAATTGCGGGATTGGGAATCTTGGGTGGTATAGTAGGCACGATAGCCGGAATATTTCTTCAACAGTTCTTTCCGCTGTTACTAGGGGATTTTCTACCTTTCTCCGTGGAACTTGGCCTATCCATAAAACCAATACTCATGGGGTTACTGCTCGGAGTTCTCATATCCGTGCTCTTTGCCTTGTTGCCGCTGTTGAATACTTGGTTTGTCTCGCCATTGCAGGTGCTACGCTTTCAGGAAGGGACTCCGGTACGGTCCCGAAGAATAGTAACCATCGTGGTATTTGTTATTCTACTTTTCATTTTGGGGTTTGCCCAATGGCTGCTGGACAATTGGTGGTATGCGCTTTATTTTGTAGCAAGTGTATTGGTTGTTTTTTCTGTCCTTTTTGGACTGGCCTATGTATTAATGTGGGCGGCAAAACGGTATTTCCCAGGCTCATGGGGTTTTACGGCCCGGCAGAGTCTATTGAACTTGTTTAGGCCCAATAACCAGACCTTGGTGTTGATTTTGGCCATTGGCGTAGGAGCCTTTTTAATCAGCACCTTGTACTTTAGTAAGGATATTCTTTTGGCCAAGGCCACTGTAGGGGATAATGGGGAAAGCCCCAATATTATCCTATTGGATGTACAGACCGGGCAAAAGGACTCCATTGCTCAACGGATTCTTCCCAAAGGGCTTCCCGTCATTGACGATATTCCCATTGTGACCATGCGGGTACATAGTATTAAGGGAAGGGCGGTAAACGAATTACGGAAGGATACGGTCTTGAACATGAACAAATGGATATTGAACCATGAGTTTAGGGTCACCTATAGGGATTCCTTGATAGATTCCGAAGTATTGACCGATGGCGAATGGATTGCCAGTTCGGATTCCAAGAGCGTTGTTCCCATTTCCGTGGCAGACTTTATTGCCCGGGACGGAAAAGTGGGAATAGGGGATACTATAAGCTTTAATGTACAGGGGGTACTTATGAAGACTTTTGTAAGCAGTATTAGAACTGTGGATTGGGGCAGGATGCAGCCCAATTTTTCCATACTTTTCCCCAAAGGCGTTCTGGAAAATGCCCCTCAGTTCCACGTAATGACTACTCGGGTACCTGATACTAAAGTTTCGGCCGACCTACAAAGGGATTTGATCCGCAGGTTTCCCAATGTGTCCATATTGGATCTTCGCCAGCTACTGGGAATATTGGAAGGTATTCTGGACAAGATTTCATGGGTCATTAACTTTATGGCTTTTTTTAGTATCCTTACCGGGATTATTGTGTTGATGGGCTCCGTAAAGACAAGCAAATACCAGCGTATTCGAGAAAATGTTTTATTACGCACATTGGGGGCAAAGAGTCCACAGATTCTCCGTATTACGGCCTTTGAGTATGTATACCTTGGTTTTTTAGGAACTTTAATAGGTGTTTTGCTCTCCTTTTTCGCTGCGCAATTATTGGCCCGTTTTGTATTCCAGGTGCCCTTTGTTCCCTCTTGGGTTCCTTTTCTTGTTTTGTTACCGGGAATCCCTATTCTTGTATTGTTGATCGGATTGGGCAATAGCCGGGGTGTGGTTCAAAGTCCACCGCTCCAGGTATTACGAAAAGAGGGTGGGTAAACAAGTCTGTATTATTTTGAAGTAAGCGGTCGGATAATGAACTCGTCTAGGATCGCCAAGTAAAGTGATGGGATTTTGCGTCAAACAGAACAAATCAAGATGGTTTGATGCAATTTATTCATTGAACAACCCTCTTAAGGCTGTATAAATTAGATGTTATGAACTATAGGACTATTCCCCGAACGGATTTAGAGGTATCCGAGATTTGCCTTGGTACCTGGGCCATGGGGAATGATTTTTGGGGCGATGTAGAGGATACATCATCCATTAGGGCCATACATGCCGCGATGGATATGGGTATCAATTTTATAGATACCGCTCCAGCCTACGGGAACGGACATGCGGAAAGTATTGTTGGCAAGGCTATAAAGGGGAGTCGCGATCAAGTAATCTTGGGAACAAAAACCGGGGTTACCCGAACACCGGACAGTTTTTTGAGAGATCTTCGTCCAGATACCATTCTAAGGGAAATTGATGAATCGCTTTCGCGTTTGGGAACGGATTATATCGATTTGTACCAGATCCATTGGCCGGATACCGATACCCCTTTGGAGGATTCTTTGGAGACCTTGCTGAAAATCCAAAAAGCGGGAAAGTTTCGCTTTTTAGGGGTATCCAACTTTTCGGTGGAGCTTATGGAACAGGCCAGGAGTATGGCCACCTTGGTAAGTTTACAACCCAACTATTCTATGCTCCGGCGAACAATAGAGGAACAGATCATACCCTACTGTAGCGAAAATGAAATGGGGCTTGTTACTTATGGTACCCTGGCGGGAGGATTGTTAACGGGTAAATACCGGGAAATACCCAAATTTGGCGTCAATGATAACCGTGCCCGTTTTTACGACTATTATAGGCCAGAGACATGGCCTCGGATTCAGGGACTTTTGACCCTTTTGGACGGTTTGGCCAAAAAACATGAATGTCCCCTATCCCATATTGCGATAGCCTGGGCCATTCAACAAAAGGGTATTACCTCCGTTTTGGTAGGGGCTAAGAACCAAAAACAGGCTGTTTCCAATGCCAAAGCTTCCGGAATTACGTTGAGCGATACCGAACTGCTAAAAATAGACGAGTACCTACAGAACCAATTAGCGGAGGTTGTTTTTTAAGGCGTAGGCCTTTATAGGGTTTACTTTGGTGATAAGGTCTATTTTCACTGTGGTAAGGCCCAATTCTTTAAGCCTTGGGAACAATATTTGATCTATGGCGAAGTGCGGATTTCCGTATATGCCGCTTGTTACACCTGTCCGCCTTTGGCGGAAACGAGCGGTAGCGCTCATTCTTGCGGCATCAGGGGAGTGAAGACGATTCAATGGTCTTTATATTCATTTCACAGTTCTTCCCTTTTTATTGCCATTTTCCTTGGTTTGGAATGCGGATAAGGCCGTTGGTCGAAAATTTTGGCGGTTCGGCATTGCCATATCCCGTCTTACCTGTTTTTTCGGTTATATTAAGGTAATCCGATCCGCGCATGACGCTTTTTAATCTTTTTTTTGTTCCAGCATTCCTGGCTTCAAACAAAAATATTCAGATCCATGGCAAAGTATGGGATTTTCAAATGGACATTGTTCTGGTTACTGGCCGCGGCTTTCCTGTTGTTTCGCTTCAAGGTATATCCTTATATCCGTATGCGATCGCAATGGTACAATTCCCTAAAAAAAAGCGGAAAGAATCGCTTTGGACATCCTAAAAAAAGAAAGCACTTGATTTTTCAATAGAAACAATAACCTTAAGACACCTGTACAATGAATACTCTTTTCGCATTTCTAGGTATTTTCACCCTTTTGGTTTTAACCTATGTTTTAACCTTTCCCAAAACCAAGGGTATTTTAAGGCCTCTTAAAATCAAGGCAGGAAAATAAGAGGCCGATAGCGGAAGAATCGGATTGTCTTTTTCGGCCTAGGCCAGGGAGGCCACTTTTTGGTGGATTTCCTTAAATTTTATGATGTAGTAGGTTCCTTTTTTGGAGGCATCCCTAATTATGGAGCCCCTAAGTTGCCTGGCCAGGTTGTGGATAAGCTTTAACCCAAGTGATTTTGTTGTCTTGTGGTTCATGGTTTCCGGAAACCCAATACCATTGTCCCCGATATTCAATTGATACTCCCCATCCGGACCACTGCGCAGTTTTATGAATATTTTGCCTTTGGAATCGTCTACGATGCCATACTTTAAAGCATTTGTGACCGCTTCGTTGATAAGCAGGCCCAAGGGTATGGCGGTATCGATATTCAATTTTATATCCGGGATATCGATATCCAGTGAAATATTGCTACTGGTACCCTTTATAGATCGTACCAGGTACTCTACCAATTCTTCTACATAGGATTTGTATTCTATTTTGGACAGGTCTTCCCGCATGTATAGCATTTCATGGACCATGGCCATGGAGATTACCCTATTTTGGCTGTTTTTTAAGAGTTCCTTGGTCTTTTTGTCTTCAATCCCGAAATGTTGAGGACAAAAA
>JBCBSN010000330.1:0-4104 GCA_039819225.1 Bacteroidota bacterium
CTGTAAAGCAATTCATGCTCTATAAAATAACGCCATATAGGTTCTTCATTGGACGTGGCCGGGGAATTTGCCAATAAAATGGTATCAGTTCCCAGGAATAGGACTTTTTTGGCAAGGATGGTTTACTATGGAAAGCAACTTTACCTAAAAGATCGGCTTATTCCTTTTGTGTCCGAGACTGCCCGTATTGGATATTCCGAGGACCAATTAAGTTGGGCCATGTCCAATGAAGAACCTATATGGCGTTATTTTATAGAGCATGAATTGCTTTACAGTACCGATACAAAATTAACTTCCCGGTTTTTGGATATTGCCCCTTTTTCCAAGTTTGGCCTGGAATTGGACAACGATTCCCCAGGTAGGATCGGGCGTTATATGGGCTGGCAAATAGTGCGGCATTTTATGGATAAGAACAAGGTGTCCCTGCAACAAATGATGGGATTGCCCGAAGATGAGCTATTTAAAAAAAGTGGATACAAACCTAAAAAGCAATAAGCAATGCCTAAACTACATACCTCTGAGATCACCCTCCGCGTGGGATTGGATGAAAACAGGGTTCCCGAAGAGCTTTCATGGTCTGCACAGGACGGAGGGATCCACAATGAGACGGCCAAGGCCATGCTACTGTCTGTCTGGGACAGCAATAATAAGGAATCCCTGAAAATAGATCTTTGGACCAAGGATATGCCCATAGACGAGATGAAGATTTTCTTTCATCAGACTTTGGTATCGCTATCAGATACCTTTATGAAGGCTACCCAGGACGATAAGATGACGGCCACAATGAAGGATTTTTGTGATTATTTTGCGGAAAAGCTGGAGCTGAAAAAATAAACACACTTTTTTTATTCTTTTTTCAAAGGACAAGTCGGGTTAATGAACATTCGGAATTTCGATTCGTATGCTTGACTGGCAATTGGAATTAGACGTAAATTTAGGGTTTGCCAATAGCTCTGGCCGGTGGTGCAACAAGAATTTAAAACGAGCTTTGATTAGGTCTTTTGTTCCTTTAGCGGCCGGAGTGTTATGGGTCATTTTTCATCACAGAGATAAAAGAAAAGAATTGATATATGGCGACAACGAATACATTTGACATTGAGGTTTTGGGTATTCCCAAATTTCCCTCCCCCTTGCATTTGAGCAAGACCAAAGGGGATAAGATCTTTAATTTTGTTCAAGATGCTGATCGACTTCTTTATGATATCTCCTTAAAAGGTTTTGATCGTTGCATAGCAGAAAATGAAGCCCCCCTTTGTTTGGAAAAGGCGGGTCCCCGTGAGAAACTACTTTTTGACCCCACCAAGACCACGGCGGCCATTGTTACCTGTGGGGGCCTCTGTCCTGGCATAAATAACGTAATTCGCAGCTTGGTAATGGGGCTCTATTATTTTTATGGTGTCAAGAATATCTTGGGCATACCCTATGGTTATGAAGGGCTTATCCCTTCTTACGGGCATAAAATGAAGCACCTGACACCTGATGTGGTCAAGGACATCCATGAATTTGGCGGTACCATGCTGGGGTCTTCCCGAGGTGCCCAGGACATTTCCGAAATGGTAGATACCTTGGAAGACAATCAGATAGACATGCTTTTTACTATTGGTGGCGATGGTACCCTTAAAGGAGCCGATGCGATAGGCGAGGAAATCATTAGACGTGGGCTAAAGATTTCCGTGGTGGGTATACCCAAGACCATTGACAATGACATTAACCTCATAGACAAATCCTTTGGTTTTGAGACGGCCTTTGATATGGCCAGTCCCATTATACGAGATGCGCACAACGAGGCCACCGGTGCCTATAATGGAGTTGCCATTGTAAAGCTAATGGGAAGGGATAGCGGTTTTATAGCGGCCTGTGCGGCCATGTCCATGCCTGTGGTAAATTTTGTGCTTGTGCCGGAAATGGAGTTCGCACTGCATGGGGAAAACGGTTTTTTGGAGAATATGAGGGATAGGCTGAACAACAAGCACCATGCGGTCATCGTCGTGGCCGAGGGTGCGGGCCAGCATCTTTTCCAACAGACCAATGGGGAAATTAAGGATGCTTCCGGAAACATAAAACACAAGGATATTGGCCCTTTTCTAAAAAAGGAAATAGGAGACTATTTTAAAGAATTGGGTACGGAAGTGACGATAAAGTATATAGATCCCAGTTACATTATCCGAAGCGCACCGGCCAACGCGGGGGATAGTATTTTTTGTAGTAGGTTGGCCCATTATGCCATTCACGGGGCCATGGCCGGAAAGACTAAATTTGTGGTAGGTCGGTTAAACAACAAATTTGTGTATTTGCCCATTTCCGGGGTTACCAGTAAACGTAAGAAAATCGATCTGGAAGGAGAGTTTTGGTTTGCGGTATTGGAAAGCACCGGACAACCCTTCTCCATGGGTTGAACGGTGCCTAAAAACTTTTAAGATCCGAAGTTTAATAAAGTTCCTTGTAGTATTGCCGGGCCATACGATCACTGGTAAAGTCCGGCACTATATCCGTAATGGCCTGTAAGAGTGCCTTCTGCCATTTTTCGGGGTGGTCATAGTACAGAGGCAGCACCTCGCCTTCCAAAGTGTCATACAGGTTTTTACTATCCAATTTGTCTTGTTCCTCTATGGGTAGGGTATAATCCAATGCCGGAAGCACAAAACTGTTTTTCCCGTTTTTAGCAAATTCCGGAATCCATCCATCGTTTGTGGTAACGTTTAGTGAACCGTTCATCCCCGCGGTCATTCCACTGGTGCCGGATGCCTCTCGGGTTATCCTTGGGGTATTTAACCAAACGTCCGATCCGGTCTTTAGTTTTCGGGACAGAGCTATCTCATAACCAGTAAGCACCGCCATGCGCGGTTCATGTTTGGTGAATCCAACAAGGTGGTTAAAGGTATCAATGGCCGGAAAGTCCATGGGATACGGTTTCCCGGCCCATATAATCTGTACGGGATATTTTTCATTTCCCATAATGGCGCGGAAACGTTCCATATTGTGCAGTAACAAATCGGCTCTTTTATATCCCGCAAATCGTCTTGCCCATACTATGGTTAGTACGTTGGGGTCAAAAAGCTTTCCTGTTTGATCCAAAACAAGTTCGAACAATTCTTTTTTAAGATTGATCTTTCTTTTGGCCAAAGCTTTACCGTCGTTCTTTTTCCAGGCTTTTTGGATGTCCTTATCCTGCCAGAACTCTAAGTTTTGGGCGTTGGTAATGGGAATGATTTTTTGTGCACCACCGTACCCGTTCCACATGGATTTGGATACCTTGGCATGTAATTTGGAAACGGCATTTGCTTTTTTGGCCATTCGCAGCGCGGATACCGTGTAGCTAATAGTATTGCCGTTTACCATTTCTTTTTGAAGCTCCGGTTCGGAAAGTGTTCTGCCAAAGAACCCAAATTGGTTCAAATGATATCCGTCCCGCTCCTCATTGCCCCCTTTTTCGGGAGTGTGGGTCGTAAAGACCATTTGGGATTTCTTCACACCTTGATCCCGCAAGTAATAAAACGCGGGCAGTGCGTGTCCTTCGTTGAGGTGGTACACATCGGCCCCGCCAAGAAGTTCCAAAATTTTGGCCCCTCCTATACCCAACACAATACTTTGGGCCACACGGGTCATCTCATTGGCATCGTACAAATAATCCGTAATGGTGCGGGAAAGAAAATCATTACCCTCGACATCAGTGGTCAAAAGGTATATTGGAGCACAATTAAAAGTCTCGGGTTTAAGTACATAGGCCCTTACTTTTACAAAAGGGTTGTCATAGATTTGCACCTCCACTTCCAATCCGGTATCCTCCAGGAAACTATAGGTTTTTTCTATAGAATTCGTCTGTAAGGTCTGATCTTTGTTTCGGCCTTGATCGTAATACCCATATTTCCAAAGCATCCCGATACCTACCATATTCTGCTTTAATTCGTAAGCGGAACGCATATGGGATCCTGCCAAAAAGCCCAATCCACCGGAGTAGATCTTAAGGCCTTGATGTATGGCAAACTCCATACTAAAGTAAGCCGTTCTTCTATTGAATTCCTTGACAGGCGTGTACGGATGATGCCAAGTACTATATTTTGATAAGGTTTCTGTTGCAACCATGCTAATTTTCTTTTAAGTAAA
>JBCBSN010000331.1:0-4067 GCA_039819225.1 Bacteroidota bacterium
ACAAGGATTATAATGTGTGTGCTCTTAGCAAACACATTCCCCATGTTTGCCCAAGAAACAGATGGGACTTATTTCCCCCAGGAACAGATTAGCCATCCAGATTGCAAGGATGCCGAAGACAAAAATCAATGTCTATATCAGCTTTTAGGAGAACAGATTTCCCAGATTCTTCAACAAAAGAAAAGCCTTAAGATCCTATCCAAAATGAAGCAGGATACCATCGTGGCAAGCTTGCGCGTTATATTTGAAGACGATGGCCGTGTAAGAGAGTCTGAATTTTCGGTTTATCATGGTAAAAAACTAATGGATGCCTCTAAAAAAGCAATTCGAACGCTTATGTCCAATTTACCTGTGGTAGATATTCAAAACCGAAAACCAGATCCAATAGAATCTACCCATGTTTTTCACTTTAAATATTCCTTTGACAGAAATAAAGGTAATCCAAAACTATACTCCACTCCTGGAAAAAGGAGTTACAAAGGGGGCATAGTAGAAGAGATTCCTGCCTTTCCCTCATGCAAGGGGCTTCCACAAAAAGAAGCAAGAGCCTGTTTCCAAAACATGATGAAAAAACATATATCTCACCATTTTAGGTATCCTGAAGAGGCCTTAAAAAGGGGAATTTCGGGGATTGTGCATACCACGATGATAATAAATAAGAAAGGAGAGTTTACAAAAATAAGGGTAAAGGGAGACTATCGTATCTTAGAACTAGAGGCCCTTAGAATACTCAGTCTTTTGCCAAGGATATTTCCGGGCTTACAAAATGGCAAACCCGTTTCGATTCCCTATTCTATACCGATAACGTTTGGCTTGACAAATAGTAACCCCAAAAAAATGTAACTGCTTCTTCATTTTAAGTATCTTTAGCCATAATACTTTGCTATGACCCTTACCGATTCCCTTCTGGATTTTTTTCTGGACACCCGAAAACATTCCGAAACACTTTGTCAACCGTTGGAAATAGAAGACTATGTGGTGCAACCCGTAGTGGACGTATCCCCACCCAAATGGCATTTGGGACATACCACCTGGTTCTTTGAGGAGTTTATCCTTAAACCGCATGCCCCCAATTATACCCTTTATGATGACGATTTTGCCTTTGTCTTCAACAGCTATTATGAAACCGTTGGGAAGAGGGTGGTACGCTCCGATCGGGGTAATCTTTCTCGGCCTTCTGTGGAAAGCGTGTACGCCTACCGGGAGCATGTAACCCGTGCCATTGCAACCTTATTTGAAAAAGAGCAATCTGGGGAATTGCACGATTTGTTGGAAATAGGAATCCACCACGAAAAACAACATCAGGAACTGTTGGTAACGGACATTAAATACATTTTGGGGAACAATCCCTTGCTGCCCGCATATTCCAAAACCTTTGGGGAGTACACCCTGGAAAAGCAGGAACGGGAATGGATAGTTATGGATCAAGGCATCTATGAAATTGGCCATGCAGTGGACAGTTTTTGCTACGATAATGAGTTGTGCGCGCATAAGGTGTTTCTACAATCATATGAGATATCCAATAGATTAACGACCAATGCGGAATTCCTGGAGTTTATGGAGGACGGGGGATACCAAAGATTCGACCTGTGGCATGCCGAAGGCTGGGACTGGGTAAACCAAAACAAGATCAATGCTCCCTTATACTGGCATAATATTGGGCAGGAATGGCATCATTATACCTTAGGTGGACTCCAAAAAGTGGATCCAAAAGCCCCTTTGACCCATATTTCCTATTTTGAGGCCTTTGCCTTTGCGCAGTGGAAAGGTTACCGATTAGCTACCGAATTTGAATGGGAAGCCGCACAGCCTTTCTTTGACTGGGGCCAACGCTGGGAATGGACGGAAAGTGCCTACCTCCCCTACCCCAACTACAAAAAGGCCGCTGGGGCCCTAGGGGAATACAACGGAAAGTTCATGGTAAACCAAAAAGTGCTTCGCGGGGGCTCCGTGGCCACACCCAAGAGCCATACCCGACCCACCTACCGTAACTTTTTTCACCCGCACCTAAGATGGCAGTTTACCGGATTACGACTTGTTCGCTGATTTACGATTTGTGCTGTAGGCTTATACCCCCTCATTACGACTAAGATATTATGCAAAACAATACCGAAACCATTTTTGAAACCTCGTTTCAGCAGGAAGTACATCAAGGATTAACTGATTTTCCGAAACACCTTTCCTCCAAGTTTTTTTATGATACCCCGGGCGATCGACTGTTCCAGGACATCATGGCCATGCCGGAGTATTATCTCACTAATAGTGAATTTGAAATTTTAGACACCTATACTAAAGAAATTACCGAGTGGTTTTTTAGGGACGGAAAACCTTTCGACCTTATTGAACTCGGTGCCGGGGATGGCAAAAAGACAAAAATCTTGTTGCGACATCTTTTAGAGCAAAAGGTGAATTTTATCTATAAGCCCATCGACATTAGCCCTAATGCCCTGGAACACCTGGAAAGGTCTCTTCATACCGAACTTCCCGAGATGAACATTGAGCCTAAACAAGGTACCTATTTTGAGACCTTGGCATCCCTAAATGTACAGAACGGAAAGAAAAAGGTTATCCTATTTTTGGGGTCTAATATTGGTAACCTGTTGCATCCCCAAGCTGTTGATTTTTTAAAAGGTGTGGGGAATCTTATGCAGGAGGACGATCTTTTCTTTGTAGGTTTTGACCAAAAAAAACACCCCCAGGCAATATTGGATGCCTATAACGACCAAGCGGGAATTACCGAGGCATTCAATAAAAATTTATTGGCCCGGATAAATCGTGAACTTGGGGCGAATTTTGATTTGGACAAGTTTTTGCATTGGGAAGTCTATGATCCCGAGACCGGAACGGCCAAAAGCTTCTTGGTATCCAAGGAAGGACAGACCGTTTCCCTTCCTAAAATAGACCTGACCGTTACTTTTAAACCTTGGGAAACCATCCATACGGAAATTTCCCAAAAATACGATGATGCCATTGTTCATTGGCTGGCCCAAAAAGCTGGATTGGAGATAAGGGACCAATGGGAGGATAAACGCAGTTTTTACAAAGATTATTTATTCAAAAAGAAATAGACATGAAAGCCATTTGGAACAATACAGTTATCGCGGAAAGTGATACCACCGTTGTCATAGAGAACAATCATTATTTTCCGTCCGATAGTCTCAAAAAGGAGTTCTTCAAGGACAGTGGGGCCCATAGCACGTGTCCATGGAAAGGGGAAGCTTCGTATTACACCCTTGAAGTAGAAGGGAAGGAAAACACCGATGCCGCCTGGTATTATCCGGAACCAAAAGAAGCGGCCCAATCCATAAAAGGACATGTTGCCTTTTGGAAAGGGGTCACCATTACCGACTAACCTGAGTTAATCACACTTAGGCAAGAAATTGATTTTGAATATTTTAATAATGACCTTAAAAGATAACACCTCCCTTAATCTCCCCGACTTGGGCGGGGGGAAACCGTTGTGCAAAACTCGGAAAACAAAGACTGCCCAAAGCCATTAAAAGTCAATAGCTTAGCAATCGAACTGAGGTTGCTAGGCGATTTTTTTATTCACCAAAAAAGAAGGGCCGGAAAGACTAAGTCTTTCCGGCCCTTTTTCTGGATAACCTTACACTATACTTCCAATACGGCATTTTCACTACCGGCATAGTCGTTCCATTGGTAACGATCCGCTTCTGGTTCGTTTACATAATTGCCGTCAATGATGTACTTGAACTCATAGGTATTCTCCTTGGGGAATTCCAAGGTTCCTTTAAAGGTGCCATTTTTTAATTTTTTCAAAGCACTTGCCTTGCTGGCCTTCCAATTATTGAAGTCTCCTACAACGGCTACTTTCTTTGCTTCTTCCGCAGGTACTGTAAAAGTTACCTTGCATACGGGTTTTGTTTTTAAATACTGCTTAGCGATTGCCATAATCCGATATTTTAAATTAGAATTGTTTTCAAATTTTGCGCAAAACTAATGCAACAAAACCCTCATTTACAACGCTTCATATCATTTTTATCAATTTCGTAATATTTTAATAACATTTAACAAGGTTCTTTAAAAACAATTCCCCATTTCTTTGA
>JBCBSN010000332.1:0-4048 GCA_039819225.1 Bacteroidota bacterium
TGACCGCTTCCTAGTTAACGGTAATTCTTAGGGCGATCATGTAATTGTTCAATTGCTTCTTTAGGTAGTTTATAAGCTCATACTGTTCCCGCTCTATCTCCTTTTTCATGGTATCATTGGGCAACTCCAGCCAAATGGTGTGCTTGTCAAAAAGCTTGGGAACATCTGTTGTAAGGCTTGATGCCAATATCTTACGTCCTTCGCCATCTATTTTTTTTACAAAATCCGCCCAATGGTCTTGCATTTCCTCTTCGGTGAAAACATTGCGGGGTAGCTCATTTTCATCAACGGTTTCTTCCTTTTTATTTTGTTGATGCTCTTTTTTCGCCTTTAAGCTGGATAGGGAAAGCCCGGAAACCTTTTTTCCAGGAGATCCGATCTTTATATTCCCCATAATGTGTGGTTTTGTTTGCAAAGTAGGGGAATGTTGGGCAGGCTCCTCTTTCTCGCCTACATCCAACGGATTTTTTTGTAAGGACGATTCCGATTTTTGTTCAGGGATTTTTTCCGCTACATCTGCCTTGCGCCCGCCTATTTTGGATTTCCCTTCTTTAGGTCGTTCACTTAGGGGGAGGGAACGCTTAAAAAAAGTGGCCGGAGCAATACGATCCAGGGAATCTTCAAAAGTTCCGTTTAGATTACTCTTTTTTTTTTCCGGATCAAAGTCCAGGGATGCCAATTTCATAAGGGTAAGTTCCACCAAAAGTCTTTGGTTCTTACTGGTCTTGTAATTAAGGTCACAGGAATTTGTTAGATCCAAGGCCCTTAACAAAAAGTGTGGGGAAGCTATCTTGGACTGCTCCAGATATTGTTTTTTAGCAGTTTCGCCCACTTCCAACAACTCCATAGTGTTACTGTGCTGGCAGACCATAAGATCTCTAAAGTGCGATCCCAGGCCGTTGATAAAATGATGACCCTCAAAACCATGGGCCAAGGTTCTGTTGAACAATACCAATAGTTCGGGGATATTGTGCTTTAAAATTAAGGTTGTAGCCTCAAAGTAAGTATCGTAGTCCAACACGTTTAAATTCTCCGTCACCGCCTTGCGGGTAAGGGTATTTCCGGAAAAACTTACGACCCTGTCAAATATGGAAAGCGCATCCCGCATAGCACCGTCGGCCTTTTGGGCTATAATATGGAGGGCGTCGTCTTCCGCCATTACCCCTTCTTTTTCCGCAATGTTCTTTAAGTAGTTGGCCGCGTCCCCTATGGTAATCCGTTTGAAATCAAAAATCTGGCATCGGGAAAGTATGGTAGGGATAATTTTATGCTTCTCGGTAGTGGCCAAAATAAAGATGGCATGTTTGGGAGGTTCTTCCAAGGTCTTCAAAAAGGCATTAAAGGCCGATTGGGAGAGCATATGTACCTCATCAATAATGTACACTTTGTATTTGCCCACCTGGGGCGGAATACGTACCTGATCGATCAAGCTCCGAATGTCATCCACAGAATTGTTGGAGGCCGCATCCAGTTCAAAGATGTTAAAAGCAAAATCCTCGTCGTCCCGCTCCGTTCCGTCCTGGTTAATTTTTTTTGCCAAGATGCGGGCGCAAGTGGTCTTGCCCACCCCTCTGGGGCCACAGAACAGTAAGGCTTGGGCCAGATGGTCATTCTCAATGGCGTTCAGAAGTGTTTGGGTAATGGCTTCCTGCCCAACAACATCCTCAAAGGATTGTGGTCTATACTTCCTGGCCGAAACGATAAATGGTTCCAATACTCCTGTTTTAGGACTATTACAAATATAGAAATAGCTGTTTTTGCGCACTGGGATTCGTTGGGGATATCATCACTTTTTATCAACAATTATCATAACTATCCGATAGTCAGACCGTAGACCGCTACGCTTCTAGAAACTGGAACCCAGACCAATTGAATTTCAATTGTTTAAGGAATATACCATCTGTAGAACCGGGTTTTTCAGCTAAAAGGATAATTTTTTGGATTCCGGCAGTTTCAGGGAATCAAAAATTTGTAACATACCGATTTCTATCGTCTAATTTCTATATTCTGGCAGTGAAACGGTCTAGTTTCAAAAGTTTCGAATGCTACTGAACAATTATAAACTACCTTTGTACAGCAGGCTACCTTATCGCCCTGTGCCGGACTTGTTCCGGCATCTATTGGATTTTGATACAGATTTCAACAAATCCCGGAACAAGTCCGGGACGGGGAGGAAAGTCCGGACACCATAATGCGGCATAACGGGTAACGCCCGTCTTCCCGGTCACTGGCCGGGAAAGGACAAGTGCAGCAGAAAGTATGTACAGGTAAGGCTGTAGTGAAACCAGGTAAACTCTATGCGGTGAAACGCCACGTATATCGGCGCTATAAGGGTTGCATGCCCAAGCCGAAGGGTAGGCGGATGGAGCCTTTGGGCAACCAAGGGCCTAGATAAATGATAAGGATTCCTTGACCAAAAGTCAAAGGGATACAGAATCCGGCTTATGGTCTGCTTCCATTAAAAATGGCCAACTTTCAAAAGTTGGCCATTTTTTTAAATTTTCAATTGGATAGAATATTCCACTTTACTTGCGTTTCCAAACTGAATCTGCATCAACATCTACCGTTAGGGCCAGACCTTCTTCGTTAAAGGTCACTTCGGCTTTTTCACGCATAACCAATTCCCCATTGGAATTAAAGGACAAATCCACCTCGTAATCCTTCAAATATTCATTTATTTCGGTGCCGGCGGCTTCCAATTCGTAAAGGGAATTGTCCAAAATCAGGACACCGTCCCTTAATTCATAAGTTCCCTTTTGGGAGACGTTGGATATGGTCTGTCTATCCTCATCCATTACTTCACCGTTAACGGTTCCGTTGGTCACCAGGTCATAACCCCCCGTTACCTCATACTCGGTTTCCGTGAAGGTTAGCTCATAATCCATATTTTCGCCGATGGATTTAGTGGATGAGTCAACAGGCGGGAACCCCGGAATTTCAGTTTCTAAGTCCGTATCCGCCTCCAAGGAGACCAGAGTCCAGCTCCCGATAAGGGAATCAGCGTCTACCGGGGTATTGGGATTATCGTCGTCCTTATCACAGGAGAATAGTACTAAGGAAAAAGCGATAAAAAATATTTTTTTCAAGAATTGCATAAGTAGATTTTTTTATATGGTTTACAGGGTATATAACGAAGTAAACCTACAATACGTATCTCTTTCTTCTTCTTTTTTATGCGTGGGCCTAGAATTTCAAAAGCCATAGGAGAATAGAAATTCCATGGTGGAATCTGCCTGTTCCGGTTCGGGCTGGCAACCCTAATACCAGGGGTAGATGGGCGGGTTGCCCAACAAGAACTTATATAGTGCCCCCCCTGAAAAAACTGAAAGCCGAACCCCCATATGTTCTTTTTTCAGAAAAGTGCTCTTGATGCGATAAATCCATATGTTTGGAGTGTTCAATGACCAATACGCCCACCTCCGTAAGCAGCTTATTCTTAAACACCAGATTTGGAATGGCCTCAAAATCCTTTAGGGGCATGTCATAGGGTGGATCGGCAAATACAATATCCATCTTGGTCTGGGATTTTTCCAAGTACTTTAGGGCATCTGCCTTAATAGGGGTAATGGGGAAGTTGAGCTCGTACGTGGTCCTTTGTATAAATCGAATGCAATGGACACTTGCATCTATGGCATAAATCTGCCTGGTACCCCTGGACGCAAACTCATAACTAATGCTACCGGTTCCGGCGTAGAGGTCAAGAACTTGGATATCCCCAAAATAATACTGATTGTTAAGGATATTGAAAAGTGCCTCCTTGGCCATATCCGTAGTAGGCCTGACCGGTAGTTTTTTAGGGGCAGCAATTCGTTTGCCCCGGTATTGTCCCGAAATAATACGCATCAAAGGGAATTTAAAACGGCAAAGTCAATGTTCCGGGATTCTTCGCTGATCAAGGGATGGGAAGTACCATTGGGAACAAAAATGGAGATATGGCGTATATAGGTATAACAAAGATCATAAAGGGGATCTCCTTCGTCAATTCCCCCAAAAAGTCTAAGGATTACCGTCTCAGTGTCAATGTTCAACTGCTCCAGGGTAAAGAGAA
>JBCBSN010000333.1:0-4042 GCA_039819225.1 Bacteroidota bacterium
AAAAGCAAAGTTCATTTGGTCGAAATTCCTAAAACTAATTGTGAAAAAAGTAGGAAATCACGCAATTATTTAGGAGATTTAACGTTATAAGGGATGCCCCCTAATTGATGACCAAAAACAAACTAATCACAAATGCTATCGGCAAGGAACCCTACTTCTTCTGTCAAAAAAACGATTCTTTTCGTACTGTCTTTCATTTGTCATGTTGGGGCTTTTTCTCAAAGCGTTATGCCCCAAATGCCAGAGGCAGCGGTATTTAAAGATTACGGAGCTTCTTTTTATTCTCATCAAAACGTTACAACCGGTTTCAGCCCTAGTGTGGCTATCACTAATAACCAAAATAAACGAGCCCAACAAATGGCCGTATATGAGGCTGATGCAAGGCAGGTCGCTAAAGCAGAAGAAATGCGCCAAATGGCCATTAAAGAGGCTGAAGCCTATTTAGCTTATGGTACAAGGCCTACCCTACCATCATTTAGAAATCAAAAGGGAACTCAATACTATCGGGACGCCTATACACAATTGCTTTCAATGATGGGCAGTCCATTTTCCACAAGAAAAGCAACCTTTATTATTGAGAACGCATATTATGAGGGTGAAAAGGATTATTCTGAGTTTGAACTCGCCATAAAACAAACAGGGGATTTTTTAAGGCAAAAAATGAATGAATTGGACTTAGACCAGGAAAGCAACCTTGCAAAAAACTACTTGCTGTTTCAATTCTTCGCAGACACCTTGGAAATAAAATCAAAGGGGTTAAAGCACTTCCCGTTTTCATACGATTTTGAAGATTATTGGGGAAAAGAAGATTGGAGCAAAATGTTTGTCCATAAATTGCTTTTGACCGGAAAAGGACAGTGCAGCTCATTACCAAAGCTCTATTTAATTTTAGCTGAAGAAATAGGGGCAAAAGCACATTTGGCCTTATCTCCAAATCACTCATATATAAAATTCCCAGACGATGAAGGAAGGTGGCATAATATTGAACTAACAAACAATATGCTTTCAACGGATGCATTCATTCTAAATTCCGGATATGTAAAATCAGAGGCCATTCAAAACAAGATATTCATGCACCCCCTTAATGACGCTGAGCTTCTTTCCAATCATTTTGACCAATTGGCCCTTGGTTACGTTAGAAAATACGGCTATGATGAATTTGTTGCCGAAGTTCTGGAGACGGCCATAGAGCTCAATCCAAAAAATATCACCGCCCATCTGTCAAAGGCAAACCTGCAGGGATTAACATTGAAATATGCCACCGAACAATTAGGGATTACAAAGGACAACTTTAACGAAATTAGGATGTACCCGGAGCTTGTTAAACTTTATAAGTCCGTGGTTGGCCAATACAGTTATATCGATAATTTAGGTTATGCAGAAATGCCCCCTGAGCTATATGAAAAATGGTTGTCGTCCGTGGATGAAAAGGGGCAAGAGCAATTAAATGAAAGTTTTGGGGCCAAACCAATTAAAGTAAAAAAGGATTGAAACGGATAATATGTAACATAATGCTTGCCTTTCTTGTCCACTGTTCATTGACTGGCCAAGAGTTTTTCTATGAAACTGCCTTTGACCGCATTAATTGTATGCTTGAGGGAACTTGTGAAGCCAGCTTCAAGAACGCCGTTTATGAAGTGGAAAATGCCTATATGGAAAGTACTCTCGATAGCATTGTTTTCAACGATGAAATTAGAAAGCTGTCCTTATTGGCCAGTAGTTTAATTAAAGTTAGAACCCTTAAATACGAGGGAAAGGACAAAAAAGAGGTTGAGAAATTTGCTGCACTTTTTTCTGTCTTAACAGATAGTATAGATGTCATAGATTCAAAGGGAACTATTCACAAGTACATTCCTTACTCTTATGATTTTAATGATATATGGGGGCATGGAGATTGGAAAAATATGTTCGTGTCAAAATTGTTGGCCACTAGAAAGGGAAATTGTCATTCTTTACCCTACCTCTATAAAATTTTAGCGGACGAAATTGAAGCAAAAGCATATTTGGCGCTTGCTCCAAATCACGTTTATATCAAACATTGGAATGAAAATGATGGCTGGTACAACACCGAATTGACCAGCGGAATTTTTCCTATCGATTCTTGGCTCATGGCATCCGGATATATTCATTTGGATGCTATTGCCAATAAGTTGTATATGGAGGCGCTAAGCGATAAACAGAGCATTGCACTTTGTTTGGTTGATTTAGCGCAAGGTTATGATCGTAAGTTTCCGGAAAATGATGGTGTCTTTATCGGCAAATGTGTGGATGCTGCTTTAAGGCAATACCCAACATACGCCAACGCATTAATTCTTAGGGCAGAGAATTTCAAAAAGCAATTGGAAAAAGAAGCCGGCAACCAGGATGGTATTTTAGATAATGAAGCTCTTCGAGACGAAACCATAAAAAACAAGTTTTTATCACTGCAGAGCGCCTATGTACAAATTCATGAAATGGGGTATCGAAGAATGCCAGAGGAAATGTATTTGGATTGGCTGGTTTCACTCCAAAAAGAGCGTGAAAAATTTGAAAACAAAAGAATATTGAAAAACAACTAGACCTATGAAAAAAATCTTATCATTATTCGTATTGCTTCTGTGCGCAGGTATCATTACCGCACAGAACCCTTTTGAACGATTTGGTTACACTCCAAAAATCGGGACATTGAGCAAAGGAAAATATATAGAGCATTTCGATACTGATAGTATCGTGCGGATTGGTTCCGTATTGTTCAACCCCTTTACTAAACAGATAACGGGTTTCGTGAAATCAGAAATCAGGTATTCTGAAGCAACACTTCAGCCAGAAGTGGTTAGCCGATGGCTTCAACCGGATCCACTTGCTGAAGAGTTTTATGAGTGGTCCCCATATAATTTTGTAAAGAACAACCCTGCAAAATATATTGATCCTGACGGAAGAGCTCCAGTTGATGTTATCATAAGTGGAAATGAAAGCCAAGCTGCGTTTAACGATCTTCAAGCATCTGTACAATCAGAACTAACTTTGACAATGGACACGAACGGCAAAGTTACCTACACACAAGTTGGAAACGGGGCATTGTCCAGTGATGCCCAGCAGTTGGTTAGTGCCATTGATGATTCAAGTATAGTCGTTAATGTTGTCGCCAACGATACGGACACCACTTCTTCCGGTAACTTTTTTGTTGGGGGCGCTTTTATGGGAAATACTGTTACACAGGGCCAAAATGGGAACGCAAATACCGTCGATGCCGTACAGGAAATTAATCCGGATGTTCTTGCAACATATGGAAATGCCAACAGCAAACCAGGTGCAGGAACATTGCACGAAGTAACAGAAGGCTATCAGGGAGCTTTGGTTTCGCAAGCCTCCGGTGTTTCGTCGCCTCGCGCTGGACAACCTGGAACTGTTTATAGTACGGCACACGCAAACGCGACACCGCAACCTGGAAACATTACCGTTCGTTATCTTGGGCCAGACCAAAATAGGGGCAGGGGTGTAGTTCTTGGGGGATATACCTTGGGGAATGCCCCGCCAGCACAAACCCAAAGAGCAGAGTACATTTCTAACGGAGTTGTAATACAGTCTTATCCGAAATAAATTTAAGTATGAGAACATATATTTTTGTCCTATTGGCTTTAGTTGTTGGTACTTCATGCCGGAGTTATAAACAACAAGAAAGCCCGTCCCCAAACAAAGTAGATTTCTCTACCAAAGTAGCGGGAAAGGTCTATAAAATTGATTCGGTTGATGATTATCATTTAGTGTATCTTTCAGACGATAAGACCTCTTATAAGATTATCTCAAAAAAGTCATCAAGAACGGGATGTAAAGAAGTGGCTTTAAACGGAGAATATGAATTAAAGGTAGTCCCATTATTAAGTGATGCTCCGCCATCGAGTGGCAATTCAAATATCCCCGTACCTATTAATCATCTAGACATTGAAAAATGTGTAGAGTATGGCGATATAAAGATATGTACTGAGCCAGGAATATCTAATCTTTATTCATCGCCAAGCCTAACAGGGCTTTGTTTAACTAAAAAGAATTAAAACCCCTAATG
>JBCBSN010000334.1:0-4040 GCA_039819225.1 Bacteroidota bacterium
AGTAACTGGATGGCCTTGGGTAGTTCTTGAATTTCATCTATAAACAGTAACGGAATTTGCCAAAAGCTATGATTTCTTTATTCCATTGAATCTGGAAAAAGCTTCTGACAAATTCCGTTACTAGGGTTGTCTTGCCCACCTGTCTTGCTCCACGTAATATTAGCGGTTTCCTATTATTACTGGCTTTCCAAGCTTCTAGGTTTTTTAGAACATGCCTTTTAAAATTCATATTTCAATAATATTTGTAACAAAGTAAGGGTAATTTTTTTGATTTATTGTAATAAAGTAAGGGTAAAAATTAAAAAATTTTGTAACAAAGTAAGGGTAGAAAGGTATCCAGCACCCATATTTGAACCTACGCTGCCCCAAATCTTACCATAACCTTCATGCGCGCGGATCCTGTGAAATTTCTTCCGCGTTCCGGCAGATAAGCGGGAAGCCCCGCTTTGAAGCGGGGTAAAAAGAAATTCCATAGGGCGCATCCTACTTTTGATTTATGGTACTGTCCTGTTTTCTGAGCCACTTCTGGTAGTCCTTCAGAATGATAGGGTGGTCATCGAAATACGCTCTTGCCTTAATCATACTCTCTTCCCTTCCTCTTAAATAGGCTGCTTCTTTTTGCCTTTCAAATTTGATGAAATGGTAGCCGAAATAACTGAATGCAATGATATTTGAAAGCATGACAACGTAGATAATGACTACTTCCCATTTCGGTGTCCACCGAGATTTTTTGATGTTCGCAATGATCTCGTTCAAGGCCGAATTTTGGGCTTCCGTGATGACTTTTAATTTTGAATGGTGATTGTTCAATAACTGCTCCATACCAGGGGTCTCAGGCTCGAAACGAAGGTCATCGATATTTTTGAGCAGTTCCTTAAGCTGCTCTACCCACGAACCGAACGACCTGATTTCCTCGGTCAACAATTCTGCTATTTCATCCAATTTTGCCATTGTGCTACATTCCTATTTCGATTCCTATTCCTTTATCGATGGTTCTTTTGATGACCTGTTTCAAAGCTTTGGTTGCAATTTTGGACACAAGATTTGGTGTTACATTTACCGTTTTGCCTAATAGCTTCATCGTATTTTCTGTCTGGGCCCTTTGGATGGTGTTCTTGTCAAATCCTATTTGTTCTGCAATCCTTCCCATCGACATGGAACGGTGTACTTCGCTTCCCTTAAGGTTTTGTCCTGAAAATTCAAACCGAAATCCCTGTAACCGGTTTTGTTTGTTGATACTGGGAATAACCTTGACAGGGTATGCCTCCATAGCCTTGATATATTGGTCAAAGTTTTTAGGCCGCACCTCATTGATAACTCTATCGTGGATACGTTTAAGTATCATCCTGACCTCCTTGGTTTTGTCCAGTTTTTGTTGTTGTACTTCGCGAACCGTGGTCAGCCCCATTTGCATGGCAACCCGCTCGGCCACCTGTTGGCTTCGTTTCCCGATAAAACTGTCTTTATAGGCTTGGCCCTGGAAATTGATGCGGTTTACGTACAAATGGATATGGGCGTGTTCTCTATTTCTATGTACAAAGGCAATGGCCTGGTTTTCCCGAAGCTTCATTTCCTTTAGAAAACGTTCCGTGATTTCTTTGAGTTTCTTGTTGTCAAGTTTCTTTCCATCCTCAATGGTCGGACTCAATACAAAGCTCAGGGTGTTTTTCCGGCATTTGTGATTCTGTTGTTGGATGGTTTTGAACTCCTGGGCAATTTCCTTTGGGGTTTCCCCGGCCACATATTGGCTATGGATGATCTCTGGCTTTTTGTCCTCCCGAAGTCCATAGGCCATAGAGGCCGATGTGTGCGATATGGATTTTCCCATTCCTATCATTTTCTGAAATTTAATAGATGCTGTCGTATTTCATCAGCCAGTTTGACCACTTCGTCAGAAAGTTTGGGGTTCCTTTTTCGGAACATGTTGCCGATAAGCTTGAAATTGTTCTGATACTTGAAAAGCATTTTATAGATTTCGATTTGTTCCTCTGAGAGCCGTTCGATGATTCGATCGTTAAAGGCGGCCCGCCGACAATATTCGCTTATGGAAAGTCCGCTCTTTTTGGCCTTGACCCTGAGCAGTTTCTTCTCGTAAACGGAACATCTAAATTGTACGAACTCCTTTTTCACTTTCACTATTTCTTTAATCTGAACAAGTCATTTTTTAAATAATCACATCAGAAATCCTATTTTAAAACAATACATCGAAAACCCAGTTAACAGTTCCCACCCTTTTGCGACCGAAGGGAGCAAAAGCAAGATTTGTCATGACAATGACACATCTTGAATTCTCACTCAGACGGATATAGAGAGAAATGTCTTCATTTCTCTTTTTTCTCCCTATCCACATACTTTTCAATGTTCTGTTACTTCTAATAATCAGCTTACTTCTATTAAATAGTCATTTCTTTTTACGGGAGAATTGTTTGTCGAATTCCCTGTCCAAATAGTCGTCCGATAGATTCGGTTCACCCATCAACCAAGCATCGATAATATCCTTGTCGAAGAATTTCTGACGGATGTGTTTGTTGCCGCCCATGGGAATTAATTTCAATTGGGTCAGCTTGTAAATCTTGCTTTTGGAGAGTCCTGTATAGGCCACAAGGTCATCAACGTTCATCACTTTCTTTTGATGGGATAGCAGTCCCTTGATATCTCTTAGAAGTTCAATCATGTCGTTTTCCATTTCCATAGTTACATGCTTTAAAAAGTAGCCGCAAAAGTGGCTTCTTGTATTACAAATGTGCGATGCAATGTAAACGGATGAAATCAGATGGAAGGGCGAAAAGGGGAAATCTCCCCCTGAGATTTTTTAAATATCCCCCAAAAAGTCGAAGAACGAGTCTATAAGTTCTTCGGTTTCTGGCGGCAAGGGGTTTTTGTTATAGCTTTTTGAAAGGTTCTTGGCGGAGATCAACTCCCCTTTATTGTAGATTTTCTCGGAGCGTTCAAAAGTTGATAGATGTAGTCCTTTTTTGAACGGCTTGAATTTTTCCAAAATGTATTTCAGCTCAGCCTGTGTACAGTTAAAATGTAGAACGGATTCATGTTCATCGAAATCGAACACCAAAACATTATAGAAATGTTCGAACTGGTTCCGGTTTTCGTCTAAAAATTCATATCGGATCAATGAGCCATAAATTCTTCTAAGGATATGTTGGTTGAAATCCATATTGAAACCGACAAGTTTCATGGGAGTACCCTTATATCGTTTTCTTAGTTTTTCCTTATAGGCTTCCGATATTAAAACAATGAATACGGTAATGGCGAATACAATTACAGGAATCAGTGCAAGCCACAATTTTCCATAATCCCTGTATAGGTCGAATGCCATATATAGAAAAAATATCCCGAAAAGAACCAGCCCGAATATAAGACCGTTGTTCCCCCTTTTCATAAAAGTGGCATAGTCCTCGTTGACCTTCGCTTTCTTTTCATTCAAGGTCACAAGCCAATCGGCGATATGGTCGATTATCTTTTTCACTATCCTAAAGCTTGATTTCAAGATAGTTAAAAGAAATAACACCTCTTTTCATTTTCGATGTCTTGGATCATAAATTGGACAGAAGTATCCAATTTTTTTGTGGGTAGGGGAAGGAAAGGTCAAGCGGCCCTTCGCCGCTTGTTCTTTCGCGCGGCACCGAGGGGGTCGGAAAAACCTGCCTATGCCGGCAGACAGGTCGGAACGGAAAGACTTCCCCCACGGACCGGCGGAGCATGTCCGCCCGGGAAGGATTGGAGTGGAAGGGTTTGCCGACTACCGTAGGGGTTGGCTTATAACGAACTGAGAACAAATACGAATTGTGCTGTAAAAACAGTTTACAACTGTGTAATTCTATTGTCCACTACGAGGATTCTACTATTAATCCTTTAAATTCCATTACACTTTGAAGGGTCTCTTTTTTCGTCTTTTACCTTTTTCTTTTCTTCTTAGAATTTTATCTGCTTCTTGCTTGTATCTCTGAGTACTAGTTTTTACTACTTCTCTCTCTAAAAGTATCAAACGGCAATTATCAGCACATTTTAGTATTATAGAGAGA
>JBCBSN010000335.1:0-4013 GCA_039819225.1 Bacteroidota bacterium
AAAATAATCAGGGGATTTAGGGGGTATTCTTCTTTATGTTTATTATAAAATATTTAAAATCAGTTAGTTAAAAGATTGTAATCAATCGAATCCAAATTGTCGAGTTCTCAGAATGATATACGCTGGGTATATTCCCTTCCAAACGGATCGTCTCACGAACAAATCTCAATCCAGAGCCTCCATCCACTCAAAAAGTCGTTCGGTCCAACCCCGCACATGAACATTATCCCGGGCCAAAGAAAACCCATGACCCCCAGTAGGATAAATATGCATTCCTGCCGGTATACCTTTTTCGGTAAGGGCCTTAAAAAAAAGCAGGCTATTCTCCACAGGAACACCGGAATCATCGGCGGAATGGATCAAAAGGGTTGGGGGTGTTTCAGAAGTAACCTGCAATTCATTGGAAAAATATCTTTTTAAAGATTCATCCGGGTTTTCCCCCAAAAGCGCTTTGGCCGATCCCGAATGTTTGGCCGTTTGCGTAAAAGTGACCACTGGATAGACCAAAACCATAAAATCCGGCCTTGCACTCATGGCATCCATGGTATCCTGTTTTTCATAAACCTGTTCGTCAAAATGAGTTCCTAAAGTAGAAGCGGCATGTCCGCCTGCGGAAAAGCCCATAATCCCAATTTTATTGGGGTCAATATGAAACGCCTTGGCATGGCTCCTCACCAATCGCATAGCGCGCTGCCCATCGATCAAGGGAACATTGTACTTTTCCTTTAGGGACTCCGAGGTAGGCAGGCGGTACTTAACGACTATACCCGCTATACCCTTTGAATTTAAGAACTTGGCAATGTCAGTACCTTCCCAGTCATAGGCCAAAATATGGTATCCGCCACCCGGAAAGATTAACACAGCTTGTCCGTTGGCATTCTTCTGGGCAGGTAGGTATACCTCTATGGTAGGTTCTTGAACCTTACTTATCCTTAAAATCCCATTTCGTTTGTGGATTTCCTTTTCCTCGGTCTCGATCCGATTGGGAATCCTATCCTTGGGCCAAAGTGGAATAATCGTATCCTGTGATTGCAATACTGCGGTAAAAAAAATAGATGCTAAAGCTAAAAGAGCGGTTTTGGTATACATTCCATACTAGTTTTAAGAGCTTGTTTAAGATCAATGTGAACTGATTTTCAATAGTTTGGGGTTCTGGTTATACTTCAAAATTCGCTAATATCGAGATATTTACCAATTTGGAAGTGACACCATGGTTCTCAAAATATTGGGAATCAGGAAACAGTAAGTTTAGACAAGCTCTAAATTCCGGGAATCGCCTCTCCCGGTAAAATTGGTTTTCCCTGCCATACCGGGGTACCCTCCCTGTATTCCAAGATTCTTGCATAATTGCCTACATGAGGCCTTGTGTTGGTTTTGGGCAACCATTGCCGAAGGCTATCCAAAACGAATCCATATTCTTCAAGGTGGATAAGATTGTCCCATTCATTGGGATCATTTTCCATATGGTAGAGTTCCTCACTACCATCAGCATAACGAATATAGCGCCAATCCTTGGTCCGTATCCCGTGGTTGTTCCAATTATTCGTGGTAATGGCGGGCCATACCCTTTCCGATTTTGGATTACCGAGTTGTGCTTTCAAACTATGCCCTTCCAAATCCGATTTTTCGGGCAACCCGCACAAATCGTTCAACGTTGGATAGACGTCCAATAACTCTACAGGGGCATTATATGCCCCTTTGGAAACGCCCGGGCCCGCAAAAATCAAGGGAACCCTGGTAGAGCGCTCCCACAGGGTATTCTTCCCCGTTATTTCCTTTTCGCCCAAATGATACCCATGATCGGACCATAGTACAACTACAGTATTCGCATTTAGGCCATTTTCCCCTAGAGCATCCAAAAGTCGACCTACTTGGCTGTCAACAAAACTAACGGCGGCCAAATAGGCCTGTACCAAGTTCTCCAGTTCATTATTCTCCTGAACCCATTTTAGCCTAGGTTCGGGAAGGTCCCAATGGTTATACCAAGAAGCCCTGGGGGTGTCCTCCCTGTCAGTCTCCAAAATAGGAGGTAATATAAGCTCTTCCTTAGGGTATAAATCATACCACTCCTCTGGGGAATACAGGGGCACATGGGGCAAAAAGAACCCTACCGATAGGAAAAAAGGCGTTTCCGGAGGTCGGTTCAAGACATTTATGGCCCAACTGGCGACTTCCCAATCCGAGGTTTCTTCCACTTTAAGGGGAAACCTACCCCAATCCATTAGGGGATGGTTACCCCCCGGTGTCGGGGCGATAATCTTTGCCGGGGGTTTGGTTTTTACCTTAGATCCCGGTCCCAAACTGTCAAATTCGGTATCGGTTCCCCTTCTGCCGTAGCCCCCATGAAAAATCTTTCCAGTGGAATAAGTGGTATATCCATGTTCACCAAAATATTGGGGCAAGGTAACAATATCCTTTAATTCCGGCACCTCCCTAATCCAAGGGGAAAGTCCGTAAACCCCAGTGGTAGAAGGCCTGTAGCCAGTAAGAATACTGGTACGAGAGGGGTTACAGATGGGCGATTGCGTATGGGCATTGGTAAACAACATGCCCTTTGAAGCCAACCGGTCGATATTCGGGGTTTTAACCTGGGGATGCCCCTTTAGGCAACCTACCCAATCATTAAGGTCATCTATGGCTATGAAGAGGACGTTGGGTTTTTTATCCTTTTCCGTAATCCTTGTTTGTTTTTCAGTACAGGATTGAAACAAAAGTCCACATAGCAGTACTGCACTAAACCAAAAAAAGGTTCTATGTGGATTAGTGTGGGTTGACGAAAAGGGGAGTCCCTGTCTACCAAAGGTTGCCGGGATGTGCTGACGGGGCGCAGAAATGGCCCGCGAAGGGCCGGAAGTGCGGTGCGCAGCACGACGCATGCAGGCCCGGGAGCGGGCGGTGCGAAGCAATTTCCTCGTCCCGTCTTGATTTTTTGTTTCGTTTTTCATCAAGGAAAAATGAAAAGGATGAATTTCAAATTATAAGCAATGTAGGTTCATATCAAATCCGTGGATCGTATCATTACTCACTAAAAACAAGATAGAACCCAAAAAAAACAGTGCTCTGTAACTCTTGCACCCTTGAAGCATCCAAATAGCCGAGAACATAAAAAACGCCCAAACCTGAAGCTTGAAACCAGAAACTTGGAACCGGGTGTAAGACAAATTTCACTACCTTCTTTATTTTGTCCTCCCTTAATCTCCCGATAAATCGGGAGAAACTCCTCCCCGCCAGAGGCGGGAGGCTGGGTGGGGACTTTGAACGAAAAAGCCGTGCCCAATTCCCAAGTATATCCAAAAAAGTGAAATTTGTCGTACACCCCTTGGAACCCGTAACCCGTAACCCGAAACCCGAAACTTGAAACCCGGAACCCTTTCACTCACATTCCCATTTAAAATTGGCAATCTTATCCCTTGAAGCGGAAGTTAGGTTATAATGCCACCATTCCGTACGTATACCCCAAAAGTCATTGGCCTCCATGGTCTCCTTTAGTAATTTTCGATTGTCCAAAACCTCCTGGGGCAGATCCAAATAATCGTGATAGGCCCTTTTACCAAAAAAATCAAAATCGGTACCCATATCCAGTTCCTTTGCTTCCAAGGTTTCCAAAGTTATGTCCACTGCCCCACCCTTATTGTGTATGGAGCCCTTTTTAGGATTGGCCACGTACTGCGGATTGGGCACTATCCTCCACATTTTGAATTGCACGAAATTAGGTCGGTAACAATCAAAGAACTTGATCCTTACCCCCTTTTTCTTAAAGTCTTCATTTGCCCTCAAAAGCGCCTTGGCCGTCTTTGCACGAACATAGCATTCCGCACAGTCATATACTTGTTCCTTTAAAAAATTGTTCGGTGTGGCATAACGAAGATCGTAAGCAAAACCATCGCTAAAATCCGCCAAACGAACAAAGGTAGTATCTGCAATCCCCTCAAAACTACGAAAGGTTTTTTTGGTTTTGGACTGTTCTTTAAGGACAGTATCCACCTTTTCAGCGACTTGTTTCTCCAATGGAT
>JBCBSN010000336.1:0-4011 GCA_039819225.1 Bacteroidota bacterium
GATTACATGCAGAAAAACCCGAAGAAGTCCCCTTATGGATTTGGATCCCATAACGCTTTCAAAATACAGTCCTATTAACTCTTAAAAAAGCGCAATACAATGCCAAGTTTTTCGTTTCTTTAATGGAATGTGTTTTGAAAGCGTTATGGGATCCAAATCCATAAGGGGACTTCTTCGGGTTTTTCTGCATGTAATCTGCGGTACATTGGCGTTGTTCGTAGTACAAAAAACAAGGGCCAACAACGTTGAATTGGATCAGGGAACCGTCCGATTCCAAAGGCAGGCTTCTTTTGCAAAGACCGCCATAAAAATAGCCTACCCTAATAGTACTACGGTTTGGAATACCACGGATACCGTTAGGCTCAAATGGGACACCAAAAATATTCCATCAAACAAGACCATAAAGTTTTATCTATCCAAAGACGATATGGTGGTCCAAGAACTCGGTATTTTTAAGAATATCCAATATGCAGATGGTATACTACTACACCCTGGTCTACAAACCGGGAATAATTATAGAGTAATCGGAATCGAGCTTTTTCCCGATGACAAGTACAGCATTGCCAAATACGCCACTTCCTTCTTCACCATCAAAAAGCCCCCCAGAGAAATGAAACCCATAGATGCTGTACCAAACAAAGGCCCTGTGATTAGAAATATGTTCGACGGGAGAAAACTGAACTATATAAAAGAAGTAAGTGTCAAAGGCAATGAAATTAGTATTAACTTATGGGACCACGGCCGAAAAGATGGTGATGTCGTATCCATTTACCTGAATGGTGAAGCCATAGTCTATAAGTATTCCCTAGAGTACACCAAAAAGAAAGTTACCCTGGAGTTGGATTCCAAAAAGCCTAATGATCTTTTTCTTTACGCTCATAACCTCGGAAAATATCCCCCCAATACGGTATCCATTGAGATATTGGATGGTGAAGATGCCGAGAACATTATTTTAAATTCCGATCTCAAGAGTTGCGAGGCTATCCTCATTAACGTTGAAGATTAATTCCCATTTGATGCTGAGCGGGCCCTTGTTGGAAGGAGGCGCCTTCTTACCTTTGAAAATAGGGGTTATCCTAACCATCCTTCACGATCTAAACTCCTGTATTGAATAGCCTCCCCTATATGGTTTCCATTTATGCCCTGTTCACTTTCCAAATCCGCTATGGTACGCGCCACTTTTAAAATCCGATCATAAGCACGGGCGGAAAGATTTAAGCGTTCCATGGCATTTTTTAGGAGTTCAAGCGATGCCTTGTCCAATTGGCAATATTCCCGGATTTGTTTCGTGTTCATTTGGGCATTATAATGTACGTTTTCCAAATTTTGGAAACGATAGGTCTGGATTTCCCGTGCGGTGGTGACACGCTTTCTAATTTCAACACTGCCTTCCCCTTTCCTATCCTCGGACAATTTTTCAAAAGGTACGGGAGTAACCTCGATATGAATATCGATGCGATCCAACAACGGCCCCGAAATTTTGTTTAAATATCGCTGCATTTCCGCAGGGGAAGAGGTTACGGGGGCGTCCGGGTCATTAAAATATCCGCCAGGGCTAGGGTTCATACTGGCCACAAGCATAAAGCTACTAGGGTAGGTGACTGTAAATTTTGCCCTTGAAATGGTTACTTCCCTATCCTCCAATGGCTGGCGCATGACTTCTAGAACCCCTCGTTTAAACTCTGGCAATTCATCTAAAAAAAGTACTCCGTTGTGGGAAAGGGATATTTCACCTGGCTGTGGATAGGCCCCTCCGCCAACGAGGGCGACATCGGAAATGGTATGATGTGGTGCACGAAAAGGGCGTTGGCTCATTAGTCCCGTGTTCTTTATTCTTCCCACAACACTATGGATCTTTGTGGTTTCCAAAGCCTCATGCAGGGTCATGGGCGGCAGAATGGACGGTAAACGTTTGGCGAGCATGGTCTTTCCAGAACCCGGTGGGCCGATTAAAATGATATTATGGCCCCCTGCAGCCGCAATTTCCATGCAGCGTTTTATACTTTCTTGTCCCTTTACATCGGAAAAATCGAATTCCGGGAAGTCCAAGTTTTTATAAAACTCTTCACGGGTATCTACTATGGTTTGTTCCAGCGTCTGGCCCTCGTCAAAAAAAGTGATTACCTTTTTGATATTATCCACCCCATACACCTCTAAATCGGAAACTATAGCGGCCTCTTTGGCATTTTGCTCGGGAAGGATAAAGCCCGTAAATCCCTCTTCCCTCGCCTTGATCGCTATGGGAAGAGCACCCTTAATAGGTTGTAGGCTTCCATCTAAAGAGAGCTCTCCCATTATGATGTACTTGTCTATATTCTCGGATTTAATCTGTCCGGATGCCGCCAATATGCCTATAGCCAAGGTAAGGTCATAGGCAGAGCCCTCCTTTCGCAAATCGGCCGGGGCCAAGTTTAAGGTGATTTTCTTTCCGGGAATCCTATACCCGTTATTGAGCAGTGCGGCAGCTATTCTATAATTGCTCTCCTTAATGGCATTGTCCGGAAGGCCCACCAAGTGATAGCCTACCCCTACATCAACGTTTACCTCAACGGTTATCGTTGTCGCCTCAACACCAAAAACGGCACTTCCATAGACTTTTGTAAGCATACCGGGGGAATATTACAACTCTAAATGTACGCTTTTCCCAAGAATGACGGAAAAAAGTACCACACTACCTGATAACTAAACTTTTACCTGACAGTTTTGGGCAGCGGATTTATACACGGCCTCTACCACGCGGATGTCATGAAGACCCTCTTCTCCTGGAACCAGCATGTCCGTATTGTTCATGATTGCCAGGGCATCATCGTCCATTTGTTTGGCTTGTTGGTTTTCCAGGGGAAAATTGATCTCCGTTCCATTGGACATCACCCCCTTATTGCCTCTATAGGAAGAGTGGGGCTGCATCTTTATCCAGCCCTTTTCGTAGTTTATGTTAAGATAGTTCATTCGTATACCAAAGCTTGTATGGCATGCGGCCCTTGCCCCACTTGGAAACTCCAACTGGAACATGGCGGACTCCTCTACTTCATGGTATATGTCCGGTCTTGTGGTAAAGGTTTGGGCCAGAACGGAAATAGGTTCCTCGCCAGTAGCTAATCGCGCCCCTTGAATGGCGTAAACCCCCATATCTCCCATAACACCGCCTCCCATGTCCTTTTTCTGTTTCCAATGTTCAGATCTACTATCAAAATAACCCGCTGCGGAAGTGACCATAGTAACACCGCCAAAGGGCCGTTCCTTGGCAGCTTTCATATAGGCCTGTATGTTGGGGTCATGTTGACATCGGTATCCAATGGCCAGTTTTACCTTATTCTCCCTGCAAGACTTTATCATACGCTCGCATTCTACTACGGAAGGGGCCATAGGTTTTTCGCACCAAACATGTTTCCCCGTATTTGCGGCACGTATGGAGTATTCGGCATGCATGGAGGGCGGGAGAACCACGTATACCACGTCAATATCCGGATTGTTCGCTAGGTCATCAAAGTTGTTATAGTTATAAACATTTTTGTCCTTTATTCCATATTTTTCTTGCCACACAGGGATTTTTTCGGGACTTCCAGTAACAATTCCCCTTAATTCACAATGTTCGGTAAGCTCAAGGGCAGGTGCCAACACGTCCTTACTATAATAGCCCAGACCTACCAGTGCAATTCCTAATTTTCGATGTAATCCCCTTGGGGCAGCGGTTAAAATTCCCGGGGCAATTACCGTAGCGGTCAATAAAGCCCCCGAATTCCTTAAAAAGTCACGTCGTTGATTTTTCATATTCCTAACATTTGCACTAAAAAGTACAACAAGAATTTGAATAATTCAACTTATGTATGTCCAATAGAAGATTTTAAAAATACTCAACGACCTTCCCGAACCCGAGGCTGCTAATTCCCGGAATGCTTATTCCACTGCTATTGGATTCCAAAGAACTAAAGCACTATGAATATTACAATATAAAGGGCCCACAGAATGCAGAAGGTGCAAAACGCATACAATAAGTATGATGTAGTAGTT
>JBCBSN010000337.1:0-4006 GCA_039819225.1 Bacteroidota bacterium
CTTTTGGTATAATACTCAAAAGTATAAAATATTGAGCTGCTTATTGAAAATTGTTTGAATTTTCGTTAAATCTCCCAAAAGGAAAGGTCTAAACTCCTAATTCCCGGTTTACTTCTTCCACTAAAAATAAGGCCTCGATCTCCCTAAACGCTACCCTTCTTAATGGTCTTTTCGCCGCCATGAACGAAGAAAAGGACTTTTATTTTTATGATTTGGGGAAAATTATCGAAAGATGATAAGAAATCCGGAATCCCACTATTTGGCAAATAAATGAGGGTAATATTCTTTTACCTTTAGGTATAATACTCAAAAATATAAAATATTGGGCCCCGTATTAAGAATTACTTGAATTTTTGTTCAACTCCTAAAAGAAAGATTTCAATCTCCTAATTCCTGCTTTACCTCTTCCAATACTATGAGGTTATGGTTTCGTTGAACGCTAAACTTCCCAATAATCTTTTGCCGCCATGAACGAGGAAAAGGACTTTTATTTTTACGATTTGCAAAGGTTGTTTTCGGAATAAACGGTGACATGCTTATAGAGTTTGATGTTCCGTCATCCCTCCCATGACCATTTTCATGATGCGTATCTTTCCCCAACGGGGTACGGTACGAAGCCCGAACATAAGTATTTTGGTGAGTCTACCTGGAAATACCGTGGATTTTTCCCCCAATGCCTCAAGAATGGGAACCGCTACTTCGGAAGGTGCTAGGGTACTATCCATTTGCATATTGGCCACTTGGGCAAAACCGGAATTCACCGGGCCAGGAGCCGCTGTTAAAACATCTACGCCATGGGGTCTTAGTTCATGGTAAAGCCCTTCCCCCAGGGATTGTACGTAGGCCTTGGTAGCCGCATAGTTGGCCGCATGGGGTACGCCTTGGAAGCCAACGATGGAACTGAGCAGCACCATGCCGCCCCGTTTTTGTTCCGAAAACCGTCGTGCAAAATGATGGGTGAGGGTAAGTAAAGCTTGGACATTTACCTTTACCATGTTTATTTCGTTTTCTAGCTCGGCATCCTTAAAAAAGCCCGAAGTACCAAATCCTGCAGAAGCGATGAACAACCCTAACGGGAGTTCGGACACCGCTGCGATAAGACCGTCAATCGCATCTGGGTCGGACATGTCGGCCACGGCAATTTCACAAGGGATACTGTATTGTTCCTCCAATTCTTCCGCCAATTGCCGGAGACTTTCCTTATTTCTTCCGGAAAGGACAATAGGAACCCCGGTTTCGGCCAATCTTTTGCAAAGTTCCCGGCCAATGCCAGAGGAAGCTCCGGTGACCAAGGCCCAGGGCCCGTAATTGTCCTTAAAGGTTTCCTTAAATTTCTTTGAGAGTGTCATGGTCGGTTTGTTTTAGAATTGAAATTTGTATCCAAAATCGGGGAAGAACCCGATCTGGTCCACTTGATCTACCTGATTCGTAAGTCTATTGTATCGTCTAACAAATACATTCTCATTATCGGTTACGTTTTGTAAGTCTACGTAGAATTGATGGGAACGCTTTTTTTCCTTGCTATTAAGGCGTATCCCAAATTTCAAATCCCAACGGAAGTAATTGTCAAAACGTTCACTAAAGGCCAATTCCTCCAATTGGACTTCAAATCCCGCTTGCTGTGAAGCTTCCAAGTCTATTGGGGTAAAATATTGCCCCCCGGAGGTGGCCAAACGGGTATCTACAAACAATACATTTCTTCCGGAGGCACCGATCTTGAATTCCCGTCCTGTTAAAAAATTGACTACATAACCATTATTAAAAGGGGTGTTGCGTTCTATTCCATCACTTCCCTCATACCTGCTTTCAAAAAAAGAACCCGTCAAAAGGCCATAATATCCTTTGCTAAAGAATTTTTCAAGGGTAAACTCTATTCCACGGTTAAAACCTGTGCCATCGCTTACCAGGGATGTACGGTCGTTGTCAAAGACGAAATCGGCCCCTTCCGTCAGGGAAGAGTAGCTGGAGGGGAAGGGTTCCACGGCAGCGTTATCAATATCTTGGTAATACACTTCGACCTTTCCGCGCCAGCTCGGGGCCAATTTTACATCGTAACCCAAAACGTAATGGGCGCTGCGCACAAAGTCAAGATCCCTATTGGTCTGAACCATGGTTCCGTTCACATTTTCGTTGACAAAAAGCAAGGGTAGGGGAACAGGTTGGTGGTGTAGCCCGTAGCCCAAGCTTACACTATGGGCATTGGCCAGATTATATTTGAGTCCGGCACGGGGTTCCAGCATATATTCTTCGTTCAAGGAACTGTAGAGACTGTGCAATCCAGCATTCAAGGTCAGTTTTTCGGTCAACCTGAAGCGGCCTTGGACATAAGGTTGTACTATGGCAAAGGACTCGTCTACATCCCGGAACGTGTTTAGGTCCGGGTCGCCGTCTCCGTCATTATCCGGTTGTTCTTCCCTGTCGCGAAGCAATGATTCCAAACCAAAATTCTCTATGAGCACCCCGGTTCGAAGGGTTACCTTATTGCTTATTTTGCTATTGAAAAGTGTGGAAAAGGTAAGCCGATTCTCCTGATCGTCCGTATTAAAATAGGGGATTATCCGTTCTTGGGGCGTATCCTTGTTTATATAGCGGTCCGAATTGATATCACTTTGGGCCAGGGAACCTCCTATTATAGTTCTTAGAAAGGAGTTTTTTCCCAATCCAATCCGATGCTTTAATCCCAATACCCCAAAACGGGATTCTACAAAAAGATCCTCATCCTCCGCAGCAAAAAGATCATTTTCATCTATTTCATCCCCTAAGAATTCAATGTCCGAAGTAGCCAGGATGCCGAATAGGGAAAAATTGCCCAATTTGCCCTTGCCAAAATTAAAGTTAAAGGAGACGTCCGCATAGTTGGGAACGGCTGTAGAAGCGCCTCCGGCCCCACCGCCCACCAATCCGATCAATGAATAGCGTGCGGCGACCAAAAAGGAACCGTTGTTTTTGCCCATAGGCCCTTCCGCAGTGGCCTCCAATCCCGTAAAAGCGCCGGCCTGGGCGGTAAATTCCGTATCGTCCGCGTTGCCGTTCCGAAAACCAAGGTCGAATACTCCACCCAAAGCATTGCCGTATTCCGCGGGAAAGGCGGAGGTTATGAAGTCCGAATTCTTTAACATATTCGGATTGATGGCTGAAACGGGCCCTCCTGTTGTCCCAAAGGCGGCAAAATGGTTGGGGTTGGGAATGGGAATACCCTCTACCCGCCATAATAATCCAATAGGCGAGTTTCCCCGTACCACAATGTCGTTCCGACTGTCGTCCGGGGTGGAGACCCCGGCAAAATTGGCAGCCAAGCGGCCTACATCACTGCGACCCCCGGAGAAGCGGGTAACTTCTTCTATGCCAAATTGCCTGGCCGAAACCGTGGCCGCTTTGTTCAATGGCCGGTCCTTGTTGGTTTCGGAGGTCAGGATTACCTCATCAAGTTGATCGAATGATTCCAACAACATTACGGTAAGGCTTACGTCCTTTCCGGAGGTAACCACAATGTTGGGCAGGGTAGTACTCTCGTACCCGATAAAGCTTATTCTGATGGCCTGGCGACCTAAAGGAACATTGGACAAACTGAACCTGCCATCAAAATCGGTAACCACCCCCTTGGCAGTTTCCGCATTCAGCAGTTCTACCGTGGCTCCCATTAAGGGATTTTCGGATTCTTTATCCAAAACGATTCCTTTGATAGTACCGGTTTGCGCAAAAACGATTTGTGTGACCAAAAGGAGAACAGCAAGAAGTATCTTTTTCATAGGATTAAAATTTTTCTCAAATGTGCCATACTAATTGTAACAGGACATCACGGAAATGATTCAGGGGTTGCTTTACCCGCTGAACGGTAGTTATTTCCCTTGGACGGGAAAAGACACATGTTAGGGTGAGGAATAACTGTTCAAAAGAGGATTTAACGGTTCAGCCTACAATTTTGTAGCTCCAGCTATAATCCGGGTCCTAGTAGTGGGGACTTCTGTATCTTTAACGGTACAATGAAAAATTTCCTAACCAAAAA
>JBCBSN010000338.1:0-3990 GCA_039819225.1 Bacteroidota bacterium
TCCACGGACAGGCGTATCGACTTTAAAATAAAAAAAGTGGAGAAGCTGGAAGATTCGCTTCGGGTTACCCTAAAGAACAAGAAAGGGACCAATGTGCCCATTTCCCTTTTTGGGCTCAACAAGGATTCCGTGGTCTCCAAATATTGGTTTTCCAATATTACCGGTGAGAAGATATTTACTGTCCCGCGGAACGATGAAGATCGCCTTGTGTTAAACTATGACCAAAAAATACCGGAGTTTAACCAGAGGGATAATTGGAAATCACTTAAGGGTTTCTTGTCCAGTAACAAAAAATTGAAATTTACGTTTATCCAGGATGCGGAAAATCCCTACTACAACCAGGTGTTCTATACCCCCGTACTTTCTTTTAATGTGTATGACGGTTGGGCGCCTGGGCTTCGATTTCATAACAAAACCTTTCTAGAGCGCCCTTTTGTCTTTGATTTTCATCCTTTCTATTCCTTTCGCGAAAAGGCCTTGGTCGGTTTTGGAAGTATAGGGTATAGAAAGTATTTGAACAAAAGCGGTCTTTACGTGTCCAATTATCGCATTGGTGCCTCAACCTCCCATTTTCAGGTCAATTCCCGATTTGTTTCCATTACGCCTTCAATAAGCTTTGGATGGCGCCCTGCAGACCTTAGATCCAACAAAAGGCAATTTCTATCCTTCAGACATGTAAATATTTTCCGGGAATTTGACGAAAGCCTGGTAGATCTAAGAAATGACCCGGATACCCCGGACTACAGTGTTTTTAACGCCCGGTTTACGAATGTGAACAATGATATTATTGAATTTAATTCCTGGTCCACGGATTTTCAGCATTCTAGTGATTTTACAAAATTGGTGTTTGAATTGGAGTACCGAAAGCTTTTTGAAAACAACACCCAGTTTAATGTGCGATTTTTTGCCGGAACTTTTTTAAGGAACAGAATCGAATCCGGAAATCGGTTTTTTGACTTTGCACTGGATCGGCCTACGGATTATCTTTTTGATTACGATTATCTGGCCCGATCGGACGATAGCGGCATTTATAGTCAACAAATCATTATCGCCGAAGGGGGCTTTAAATCCTTTTTGGACGAACGATACAGATTTGCCAATGAGTGGCTTACCACGGTGAATACCAGTGTCAACCTTTGGCGCTGGATCGAGGCCTATGGGGATTTGGGATTTGTGAAAAACCGGGGGCAACGGGAGAAATTTGTCTATGATTCAGGAATACGCCTTAATCTTGTCACGGATTTCTTTGAGCTTTATTTTCCGGTATACTCTAATAATGGCTGGGAAATATCCCAGCCCGACTATGAGGAAAGAATCCGTTTCGTTATTACGATAAGCCCCAGGACGCTTACGGGGCTCTTTTCTAGAAAATGGTTTTGATTTTCTGAAATATTCTTAGAAATAAGCCGTTACAATAACACTTACATCAAGGATAATGGGAAAATAAAACTTCTTTTTATCAATATTGCAATTATTTAACTTCTATAAAGTTGTAAAAAGCTGCCCCATTGGGTATTTTTACAAAAAAGTATTTAATGGATCTTTCTCCGAAAACCAGTACCGATATTTCCTTTCAAGATTTTAAGTCCCAGATCATGCAAGACTACGAAATCGCGGTTTTGAGCAGGGAATGCAGTATAATGGGGAGAAAGGAAGTCCTTACGGGCAAGGCCAAATTCGGGATTTTTAGTGATGGTAAGGAACTACCTCAACTGGCAATGGCCCGTTCCTTTAAAAATGGAGACTTTAGAAGTGGGTATTACCGGGACCAGACCTTTGTAATGGCCCTGGGGCTTTTAGATCCCAAGCAACTCTTCCATGGCCTTTATGCCACCACCGATATTGAAAAGGAACCCATGAGCGGGGGTCGCCAAATGGTAGGACATTATATGACCCCTAATATGGATCCCAATGGGAACTGGAGAGACCTTACCAAACAAAAGAATACAAGTGCGGACATTTCATGTACCGCAGGTCAAATGCCAAGATTATTAGGGCTGGCACAGGCTTCCAAAATATATAGACATGTAAAGGGGCTGGATACCACTAAGTTTTCGGAAAACGGAAATGAAGTGGCCTGGGGTACTATTGGCAACGCCAGTACAAGTGAGGGAATGTTCCTGGAAACAGTAAACGCCGGGGGAGTTCTTCAAGTGCCCATGGTAATCAGCATTTGGGATGATGAGTACGGTATATCCGTACCGGCCAAATACCATACCACCAAGGAAGACATCTCCAAAATGCTTGTTGGCTTCAAAAGGGATGAGGCGCATAAGGGCTATGAGCTTATAAAGGTCAAAGGTTGGGACTATACCGCATTGATGCATGCTTATGAGAATGCATCGGATATTGCTCGGGAAGAACATGTTCCGGTAATTATTCATGTAACCGAGCTTACCCAACCTCAGGGCCACTCTACCTCGGGATCCCACGAACGCTATAAAAGTGAAGAACGGTTGGAGTGGGAACGGGAGAACGACTGCAACAAGCGGTTTCGGGAATGGATCCTGGAATCCGGAATAGCTGAAGAAGTGGAACTGGCCCTGTTGGAAAAAACGATAAAGAAAACGGTTAGAAACGCCAAAAAGGAAGCTTGGGCAGAATATCTGGAACCGCATAAGGAAGAAAAGAGAACTTTGGTGGGACTTTTGGACGAAATGGCCAAAAAAAGTACGAACAAGAACTTTTTGACCAAGATAAAAAACGACCTTATTGCAATTGAAGAACCCATAAAGAGGGATCTTGCCCAAAATGCACGAAGGGCCTTGCGTTATGTGTTGGTGGATTATGGTCCTGAAAAGGAAGCCTTGGTATCCTGGGTAAATCAATTTTTGACGGAAACCCAGCCTAAATACAGCTCCCACCTTTATAGTGAGACCCCAAAAAGGGCCTCGGGCGTCACAGAGATAAAACCGTCCTACGGATCCAATCCTGAGCAAGTGGACGGGCGTGTGGTGCTCAGGGACAATTTTGACCATTTGTTTTCAAAATATCCGGAAGCCTTGGTATTTGGCGAGGACAGTGGTAAAATAGGTGATGTAAACCAAGGACTGGAGGGGCTTCAAAAAAAATATGGCGAAATTCGAGTATCGGATACCGGAATCCGCGAAACCACAATTATCGGTCAAGGCCTGGGTATGGCCTTACGGGGATTAAGACCCATTGCGGAAATTCAATATTTGGACTATGTTTTTTATGCCATGCCTACACTAACGGATGATCTGGCAAGTCTTTTGTACCGTACCAATGGGAGTCAACGGGCACCGCTGATCGTAAGGACAAGGGGACATCGTTTGGAAGGGATATGGCATTCTGGATCGCCAATGGGTGGATTGATCCATGTTCTTAGGGGGATGTATATTCTAACACCAAGGAACATGACACAGGCAGCCGGGTTCTACAATACAATGATGAAAAGTGATGAACCTGCTTTGATTATCGAGAGTCTCAACGGATATCGCCTTAAGGAACTAATGCCCAACAACCTTGGGGAGTTCTGCACCCCGGTAAGTAAAATTGAGTTGATGCGAAAAGGAACCGATATTACCATAGTCTCTTATGGTTCTACCCTTCGCATCGTAGAGCAGGCGGCAAAAGAGCTTCAGGAAGTAGGTGTTGATGCCGAAGTTATAGATGCCCAGACCTTGTTGCCATTTGATATTGCCCACGAAACGGTTAAAAGTGTTGAAAAAACCAACAGGTTGTTGGTGGTAGACGAAGATGTTCCAGGAGGCTGTTCTGCCTATCTACTTCAGGAAATTGTTGAAAAACAAGGTGCGTTTGCCTTTTTGGACAGTGCACCACAGACCCTTTCCGCCCGGGCACATAGGCCCGCTTATGGATCGGACGGGGATTATTTTTCAAAACCAAATACAGAGGACGTCTTTGAAAAGGTTTATGAAATTATGCATGAGGCCGATCCGGTACATTATCCAAAATTACGCTAGGGGAAACTAGCGAGTATTCCAAGTTTTTTATAATATAAAAAAC
>JBCBSN010000339.1:0-3982 GCA_039819225.1 Bacteroidota bacterium
AATACTTAGGTTAGCATTTACCCCTCTAGTGTAAGTTAACACCGTCTCTTCTTGGGTAGCCGTAGAATTGCCAAAGCTTGAAGCTACCTCTTGGAAGCGACGGATTTCCGGGTTTAACATGTTCTTTGCCGAAGCTCCAATACTCCAATGTTCATTTATATCCTTACTAAAAATGAAATCGAGTACTACGACACCTCTTTCGATAATTTCGCCATTAAAACTAGTGTCTTCAAAGAAAACTCCGGGATTATTGGGATCCTCACCTTGAAAAATTGGTGAACCTAAAGAAAAAATCCGGTCAGATGCGTAGTTGGCCGTTACAGTGAGTTCATAAGGATACTTTTTTCCAGTGTTCAGTGTCAATGCTAGATTGGTTGTCCAATCCGAAGCACCCTCTAAACCTATTTCATCAATTCCTCTATACTGAAAGGTTCTTGGAGATCCGTTTTCGTTTATACCTTCAGAAACGTCCTTTAAATTCTGCACGTGATCTATATAAGATACATTTCCAGAGAGTTTAAGGTTAGGTAACGAATCTCTTTTCTTGATTAAAAACATGCGCCCTTCCAATTCCACTCCAAGAATGCGCGCATCTCCCGTGTTGTAAAAAGAAAATACATCCCCGCCTCCGGTACGCAGGGATTTGTTAATGGCATCGTTTATATTTTTGTAATAGGTAGTTACAGAAAATAACTCTCCATTTGAGGGAAAGAACTCAAATTTTAAATCAACATTTGCATTTGTGGAAGCCTCTAGATTTGGGTTACCCGCTGTAATTTGAGCCTGTGGATCTACATATTCAAAGGGTGCTATTTCTTTGAATTCCGGCAGTGTTTGACTTAAACTTCCTGCCAATCTAAGTGCCATTCTATCATTTAAATCATATTTTAGATTTAAGGAAGGATACAATCTATCATAAGATAAACTTCTAGAGCCTACGCGACCGCCAGGAGCATTATTTACGTCCCAATCTATATCGATTTGATCACTTTGAAAACGTAGTCCTACTCCAGCTGTGAATTTTCCAAAAACCCCTACAAAATCTGCAAACGCTCCATAAGAAGTTAATTCGCCATTATACAAGTCCTCTGGCTGAACGTTAAGCTGTAACAAATCATCATCAATATTTTGTTGTGTGAAAATATCGTCTAAATCATCAATGGAATTTACAAGCAGGGTTCCTATGGGGCCTCCCTCTTCAAAACCTACGAAAATAGACCTAAAATCTCGTTCCTTATATCTTCCATCACCCCCAAAACTTACTTTATAGATGTCGTTTTCATCTTCATCCTTTTTTAGGGTCAGTGCATTTCTAATACGCCCATTATATTCATTATCCAGAATATCCTGGGACGATTTTCGCTGTTGAAATCCTCCTGTATTACCAAACTCTATTGATCTTTCATTTGGAGGAACACCATCTGCATTTCTAAAATTGAATTCGTTCCTAATACGATTAGGTTCATCAGCTGCTGAACGGTTATACCCTATTGCCCAATCCAGTTCATTATTTTCACCTATGTCATGACTTCCTAAAAGCTGAAAGATAGATAAGAATGTATTTTTTATATTCTGATCCCTTATAAACTGATTGCCCGCAACTGAATTTGGCGTCAGTTCATCAAAAACTATGGCCTCACCACTTCTTCCCGCTTCACGGGTTTCTTCTAGGACTTTATTAACGGCAAAAGCATTGAACTTAAGCCTATTGTTATCATTGATCCTATACTGAGCCACTAACATACCATTAGTATTTACAGTACGTCTCCAATATATGTTATCCCCATCGGGCACAAAATCTCGTGCACCGCCGGTTATATCCAATAAACTATTTGTGATGCCCCTATCAAATTCCCTAAATAATCCTTCGCGGTACTCATGATCTACAGATTGTCCACCAGCAAAGAATAAACGAAACTTACCCTCTTCATCTAAAAATCCACCAGCATTAAAACTAAAAGAAGAATTTAATGGTACATCAACAGCTTGCGTATTCCAAGTCTGGCGCGTTAACGATTGTACCATATTGTCGATTTGGTAGGGTCTTGAAAAAATGCCAAGATTAATATCGCTATTAACCGCAGTTGCTTTGAAATTATCAAAAACATCCCCACTGGCCACGTTACTATTGGCTCCTCCACTAAAACTAACCCCAAAGTCACTTCGAGAAGTAATGTTCTTTGATTCAATATTAATATTACCGGAAGCTTGATCGGCAGAATTATTGGGCGCAAAGGTCTTACTTATGGAAACGTTCTGAATAAATCGAGTAGGAAACAATCCCAGATCTATATTCTTTTTATCAATATTATCGGACGGGATTGGTAACCCATTCAATGTAGTCGTTAAATAGCGGTCACCTAAACCTCTAACGTAAATTTGACCGGACCCCTCGGATTTTGACACTCCTGAAATCTTTGTTGTCGCAGCAGATGCATCGGACACACCCAGCCTAGAAAGCTGTTCCGCCCCAATACTTTCCTTTATTTCTACAGCTTTCTTTTGGTCTAAAAGCAAGGCCACCTCTGAATCTTTTCGAGCCACGGTCGTTACTACCACTTCATCTAAAGAAACACCGGCGGAAGCACTCATGGGAGCATTTATAGTGGTTACTTTGCCTGCAACCACTTCTACATTGGGAACTTCAACGGTCTCGTATCCCAAATAACTAAAGACCACGGTGTAAGTGCCAGGATCTAAATTTGGAATTTCGTAGAGACCATCAAAATCGGTAGTGGTACCCTTTGTAGTTCCCTTGATCAATACATTTGCGAAGGCCAGCGGTTCGTTATTAATCTCTTTATCAGTGAGTTTCCCAACAATGCTTCCCGTATCCTGCGCCCCCGACAATATACTGAACAGGAGCCCAAAACCTACAAAAAGATATTTCATGCACATAGTGTTTATCTGGTCGCAAAGAACGCTACAGGCTGTAAAGGACGAGTTATGTACATGTTAAACCTTTATTGCAATAGTGTTACCTAAATGTTACTATATTAAATGAACGTTAAGTGGTTTTGGTATCTCCCATTTATATTTACATTTGGTAGATTAACCATGTCAAACACCATGAAAAAGAAGGATATAAAGATACTTTTAGTAGATGACGAGCCGGATATTCTGGAAATTGTAAGCTATAATCTTTCCTCGGAAGGCTATCAGGTCTTCACCGCCAAAAACGGCGTTGAAGGTGTGGTCAAGGCTAAAAAAAAGTTGCCCCACCTCATTATTTTGGACGTGATGATGCCGGAAATGGACGGAATAGAGGCCTGTGAGATCATGAGGAAGACCTCTGGACTGGAAAATACGATCATCACCTTCCTTACCGCCCGTGGGGAGGACTATTCCCAGGTTGCCGGATTTGACGCCGGGGCGGACGATTATATCACCAAACCCATAAAACCCAAGGTGCTGGTAAGTAAGGTAAAGGCCCTGCTCCGCAGACTGAAGGACGATACCGAGACCCAAGAGGATATCGTTAAGGTGGGAAATATTGTCATTAATAGGGAAGAATATAAAATTGTGAACAACGGGAAGGAGATTATCCTGCCCAGAAAAGAATTTGAACTACTGGCCCTGCTTACCTCCAAACCCAGCAAAGTCTTTAAGCGCGAGGTAATCCTGGACAAGGTCTGGGGCAATGAGGTAGTGGTCGGAGGCCGTACCATTGATGTGCATATCCGGAAGCTCAGGGAAAAGATCGGGGAAGACCATTTTAAGACCGTTAAGGGCGTTGGCTACAAATTTGTGCTTTAAGGTCTACGTATACAGACCAACGCCATCACTTGCCCAACAGCACTTCTTTAAAAACTGGCCTGCACTGCATCCAAACCGTTATTTTTGCTAAATTGTTGGAGCCGTTCTGTTTAAAATGGGCGAAAAAAACAATTGATATATTTCAAAACAGTCTCTTGGGCCTTTTGGATATCCCGGCTATCATTGACAAACAGTCCGTATAACTTCCATGAAATACTTTTTCAAT
>JBCBSN010000340.1:0-3946 GCA_039819225.1 Bacteroidota bacterium
CTGTGAAGAAAAGGCAATCGTGGTCGACATAAGGGAGGAGTAAGCGGTTACAGGAGGCAGTTTAGGGTGCAATGTTTAAAGTTCAAGGTTTTCCGGGCTTGAATTTGAGTTTGAGCGCTGCGCATTTCGTACTTTGTTTCTAAACCTACAAGGAGGCCTCCTTGCGTCGGCGACACCTTGCAGGAAGGGGGCTTCCCCTGTTGGCGACACCTTGCAGATCTTTTCCTATTTTTCAAATTTTCAAATTGCCACATTTTCAAATTGATAAACTATCATATCTTTCGCCTTTTCCGTTCCTTTTTGATCAACTCCAACTCGCGATTGGTCTGGCCCGCCACTGAAGTGTTCTCCTCTGCCCTGCGGATCAAATAAGGCATTACGTCCCGTACCGGGCCAAAGGGTAAATATTTGGCCACATGATATCCGTGCTCCGCAAGATTAAAGGAGATATGTTCGCTCATCCCAAAAAGTTGTCCGAACCAGATCCTATTATCCTGGGGAGCTATCTTATTGTCCCTCATCAAACCCAAAAGAGCATAACAGCTTTCCTCATTATGTGTCCCGGCAAACAAGGAAATGGTATCCAAATTTGCGGTGATATAGCGAATGGCCTTGTCAAAGTTATCGTCCGTTTCCCTCTTGGATGCACAAATGGGAGTGGCATACCCCTTTTCTTCAGCCCTTTCATTTTCCTTTTCCATATAGGCGCCGCGTACCACCTTTACCCCAATTTTAAAACCTTCCTTTTTGGCCTTTTTATGCAGTTGCTCCAGGTAGGCCATCCGGTCCCAACGGTACATCTGCAACGTATTGAAGACCACCGCCTTTTCCTTGTTATACTTGCGCATCATCTCTTCTGCCAATTGATCGGCCGCGTTTTGCATCCAACTCTCTTCGGCATCGATCAAAAGGGCTACGTCAAGATCATGGGCTTTCTTGCATGTGGCCTCATAACGGTCTATTACCCGTTCCCATTCTTCCTGTTCCAAGGGGGCGAGAGCCTCGCCAGAACTGATTTTTTGGAAAAGGGCAAAGCGTCCATATCCGGTAGGCTTGAAAACGGCAAATGGGATAGCCTCTTTTTCCCTGACAAAATCAAGTACGCGCAAAACCATGGCCAAAGCGTCATCCAAAGGATCCTCCGTACTCTTTCCCTCAACGGAATAGTCCAGCACGGAACATACCCTCTTATCCCACATTTTGTCCACTACGGGCATACAATCTTCTTCACTGACCCCGCCGCAGAAATGATCGAACACCGTTGCCCGGATAAGGCCTTCCACGGGCAAATGGGCCTTGATCGCAAAATTGGTCAAGACCGTTCCCATTTTTACAAGGGGCTCGTTGGCGATTATCTTAAAAAGAAAGTAGGCCCGTTCCAATTCAGAATCGGTTTTTAGGGCAAAAGCGATCTTGGTATTTTCAAAAATCCGTGTCATGTGCCTGCTTTTCGAACAGAATCAAATATAAAGACCAATTTTGTATTCCATTGCCAAAAATTAACCTTTATTTTGTACCCATTGAGTTATGGTTCCTTCCCCTTTTGGAAACCAAAAAACAATTTCCGATGCAATCCATAATCACTTCTTCCTTTGCCGTGCATTTTAACCAAAATGCCTATGACTCCCTTAACGAGTATTTGGCCGCAAAAAAGTACTCCAAGGTATTTTTGTTGGTAGACGAAAATACAAAGGAACTTTGCCTGCCCTATTTTCAGAAGAACCTTAGCCAGGATATTGGTTTTGAGGTCCTGGAAATGGCCTCTGGTGAAAACAACAAAAACATTCAGAGTTGTATGCACGTTTGGAAGGCACTTTCTGTGCATGATGCAGATCGCAAAAGCCTATTGATCAACCTTGGCGGCGGAGTGCTCACGGACCTTGGGGGCTTTGTAGCATCAACCTTTAAAAGAGGGATAGATTTTATTAACGTGCCCACTACCCTTTTGGCCATGGTGGATGCCTCCGTTGGGGGAAAGACGGGAGTAGATCTAGGGCCGTTGAAAAACCAGATAGGGGTCATTAACCAACCTCAAATGGTGTTGATCATTACCTCTTTTTTAAAGACCTTGGAAGAGCGGCAGCTTCAAAGCGGTTTTGCCGAAATGCTAAAACATGGTTTAATACGTTCCGGGGAGTATTGGGAACATCTAAAATCGATGTCCGATTTTGATGATATGGACAACCATATTTATACGTCGGTAGAAATCAAAAATGCGGTGGTCCTTCAGGATCCCACTGAGCAAAACCAAAGAAAAATCTTGAATTTTGGACATACCTTGGGGCACGCCATAGAATCCTATTTTCTTGACAGTACCGAACACAAAACACTTTTACATGGCGAAGCCATAGCCATTGGAATGATTATGGAAGCCTATTTAGCATTAAGGCTTACCGGACTATCCCCAATGGAAACCAATGAGATAAAGACCGTATTTCTTTCCAGATACATTAAACCCGATTTTTCGGAACACGATATGGACGGCATTCTACAGCTACTTAAATTTGACAAAAAAAACTCCCATGGGAACATTAATTTTGTATTGTTGAAGTCTATTGGCGAACCTGTTATAGACGTAAGGGTCCCCAACCATTTGTTCCGAGACGCATTTGCATACTTCAAGGAATAAACCATACACCTACTAAAATTCGGTTTTGACAACTCTTTACGACCCCCGATCCAAAAAATATATAGTTTAGGCTTGAAATTAAAACCCAAAGTAAACCTAACCTAACTATGATACGAAAACTGGTAGATTACAAAAAACTGGATCACGATTTAGCCGCTCTTCTTATAGAGACCTATCCCGACGGATACGGGGACGATGATATCATCACTTTTAAAAATGTCCAGGGCGAATTTGTGGAAGCCGTGGAACTCAGAACCAATGATACCCTTTACCTGGTAAAAATAAGCAAGTCCCTGGCAAAGTTTATTTCCAACTTTGAGGATGCAATGGAAAAGGAATTAGAGGAAAGACAACCGGTTCTAGAAGAGGTTAATCATCAAGATATGGAGACCGAAATAGGTTTTGAAAACGATATGGAAGATGAGGGCGATTCCGAGACCGCCCTATAAAGTTATAAGTACCTTTCCCTAATACTATTTCTGTGGTGCTTCTGATGACCGCAGATCACAAACCCCAGATGGCCTACGCTCCAAGGTTTCCCACTTGCCGTTCCGGTCTGTTGCAACTGTTCCCGGTTTAGGCCATTAAAGAGGGCTATGGATGAATTGCGAACCGCACTGTATTCCGCAATAATGCTTTCTTTGGAGTTATTTTGGACATTGCATTGTTCAACATAGCTATCCTGATTAAATCCGGGGAGTTCCGTTTGGTCCCCACGAACAAAGCGAAGTGCCCTATACTGAAATACCCGTTCCGCATCAATAATATGTTGCAACACCTGGGCCACGGTCCACTTTCCCTCCCCATAGGAATACTGTAGTTTTTCGTCAGGGAGGGCGCGGATAAATTTTGGAAAGTTTTCCAACTGCTTTGTCATCAAAGGCATCAAGTCCGCCTCATCCAACAAATCCACGTAAGATTTATAAAAAACGGTGGAATCCGGCCATTTTAATTCGGATGTCGTCATAACTTAACTCCTTTATTGCCTTCTTCCGTCAAAAGATCGGCCTAAAAAACCCAACTTAGATGGGATAGGTGTAAACCAGACCTTCAAAAAACATCCCGAGCCGTATGGCGGAAAGCTTTCATTGCGGCAAGGCACCTAATCAATTGGAACAGGGATTGAAATTCCCTGCTATAACTCGTTAAAAATAGTGTGCATCAAGCGCTTCTTGTCATTAAAACTTTCCTCTAGGGAAATCATGGTTTCCGTACGGCTGATTCCCTCAATATCGTCTATCCTAAAAATGATGTTCTTGGCATGGGTGGTATCCTTTGCCCGAATCTTGCAGAAAATATTGAACTTCCCCGTGGTGA
>JBCBSN010000341.1:0-3941 GCA_039819225.1 Bacteroidota bacterium
AATAAAACTAACGGCCTTTCGGATAAAGTTATGAAAATTAAGCTAAGCGCCCAGGATAACAAACCAAAAAATGGTGAATGAAACCAATAAAATTTCAATACATCGTGCGACTTCAATACCTAGGGTTTCGGTATAGTGGTTGGCAAAAGCAGCCTGGTCAGCGAACTATAGAAGCGATGTTGCTAAAGACCCTTAGGTTTATAAGACCTGGGCATGTTTTTAAAGTTCTTGCTTCAGGAAGGACGGATGCCAAGGTCTCTGCTCTGGACGCTGCTTGCTGCTTGTTTACCGGGGAAGCTGAAATTGCCGATCTGGATGCCTTTACCCTTTTGTTGAACCAAAATCTCCCCCCCGACATTCGCGTTTTGATCATCACAAAAACTTCCCCCGATTTCAACATCATCCAAAGTGTCAAAGAAAAGCAGTATGTATATCTGTTCTCGTTTGGAGCAAAGTTCCACCCGTTTTGCGCACCGTTTATGGCCAATTTTCTGGAAGATTTGGATATCGATTTAATGAGGGAGTCGGCCAAACTGTTTTTGGGCACACATGATTTTAGCGCTTATACGGCAAGATTGCAGAAAAATGCCAAGACCATACGTACCATTACCAATTGCCAGATTACAACGAATACTTTATTCACGGCCAACTTTTTTCCTGAGGAAAGCTTTATGTTCTCCGTCTGTGGATCGGGTTTTATGCGCTATCAGATACGGATGATGATGGGGGCTTTGGTACAAGTGGGCAGCGGGGAATTAAACCCAGAGGAACTACGGCAGTCGTTAGAACCAGGATCCAAGGTGCGGCTTACCTACGTGGCTCCGGGTTCCGGACTTTCCCTTAACCGATTGGAATTTCAGTAAGGGCAGCCCCAAGGCATTATAGCAGATCAATCGAATAAATCGGAAGAAAGATACCGATCCCCTCGATCGCATATAATCGAAACGATAGTACCTTCCTTTAATCGTTCCGCAAGCTTTAGGGCTATGGTTGCGGCCCCGCCACTGCTCATCCCGGAAAAAATACCCTCTTCCTTGGCCAAACGTCTGGCCATTTGGGCTGCCTCCTCCTCGTTTACCTCCATAATAACATCTACCTTGGCCGCGTCAAATATTTTGGGGAGATATTCCCGAGGCCATTTGCGTATTCCGGGAATACTACTGTTATCCTTGGGTTGTACCCCAACAATTTCTATGGATTTGTTCTTTTCTTTTAGGTAAGTGGATGTGCCCATTATGGTTCCCGTGGTACCCATGGCGGATACAAAATGGGTGACCCTGCCTTGGGTATCCCTCCAGATTTCCGGCCCCGTGGTTTTGTAGTGCGCTTTCCAGTTATCCGCATTGGCAAACTGGTTTACCAAAGTGAAATCTTCGTTCCGCACCTTGGAATCTGCATAGTCGCGTGCACCTTCTATACCTACTTCCGCGGAGGTCAAGGTTACTTTGGCACCATAGGCCTTCATGGTCTGTACCCGTTCCTTGGTGGCGTTTTCCGGCATAACCAATTCAATGTCCAACCCATATATACCGGCAATCATGGCCAATGCGATTCCTGTATTACCGCTAGTGGCTTCTATCAATTTGGTATTTGCGTTAAAAGTGCCATTTTCCAGTCCACTTCGGATCATATTAAAAGCCGCACGGTCCTTAACGCTTCCCCCAGGATTGTGCCCCTCAAGTTTAAAGAAGAGGTCTACCTTGGAATTTTTGTTAAGGCTCCTGGATTTAACCAGAGGGGTGTTTCCTATTAAATCTAGGATGCTATGGGACATTATTGGTGGCGGTTTTGATCTTTATTTCCGGGGTATGAAAAACAGTGGAATGAGGTGGGATGGAAGCGGTTAACCATGCATTTCCCCCAATTACACTATGTGCACCGATTACCGTATCCCCGCCCAAAATGGTGGCATTGGCGTAAATGGTAACATTGTTCTCTATGGTAGGATGCCTTTTGGTCCGTTGTAATTTTTTTGCCACGTAGAGCGCACCAAGCGTTACCCCCTGATATATTTTTACATAATCCTTTATGACGGCCGTTTCTCCAATGACCACGCCTGTAGCGTGGTCTATAAAGAACGATTTTCCAATTTGGGCCCCAGGGTTAATGTCCACTCCGGTTTGTCTGTGCGCATATTCCGTCATTAAACGGGGTACCAGGGGAAAACCTTCTTTATAAAGCTCATGCGCCAAACGATATATGGCAATGGCATAAAACCCAGGGTAGGCCATATAGACCTCCTCAATGGAAAGCGAGGCCGGATCACAGCTTACGATGGCCTCCGCATCCAAGTTTAAGCTTTCCAAAACATTGGGTAATTTAGTGACATAACCGTCCCAAACACGCTTGCAGGGCTTTCCCGTTTTCCAACAGGCCAGATCCACAAGGGTATCAAATTCCTCTTCCAAAAGCCCTAGGTTTTCCGCGACCGGGGTGTCCCTATCAAAGAGGGTATAGAACAGTTTATCAGTAAAGCGCTCTACCTTTTCCTTTAGCGTAAATCTAAGATTGGGATGTTTTTTATGAAGATTGATTTTATCAATAATAGGTCTATGATCCATGTTTACCAAGTTGTAATGAACTCGTCTTGAGTTTTTGTTTGTAACCGAAAATCTCGGCTTTTGTGCCCTAAAAAGACAAAATTAGGGTGCAAAATGTGAAAACCTAACGTAAAAGAAAAACTCAAGACGAGTTCAATGCCAAAATTAACCAATATTTCAAACCAGGATACCTTTAAATGGTTAACTTTAGCTTAAAGAAGCCTTGCTTGCCCTTGCAAGACCTTCACAATAAAGGCTTTCATCTTTTAAGAAAAAAAATACACTATATCATGTCACAACCTATGGTTCCCAAAGCCGCCTTATATTTTCTCAAAAAGTTGGAAAAAAACAATAATCGCGAGTGGTTTACCCAACATAAGACCGAGTTCAAGAAACATGAGGCCGATTTAAAATCCTTCTTTTCCGCAGTGATGCAGAATTTAAAAGAGCATGATGATATCGATGCCATGAAGATGTTCCGAATTTATCGTGATGTCCGTTTTTCGAAGGATAAAAGCCCATATAAGACCCATTTGGCCAGCTCGTTTTCAAGGGCCGGCGCTCGTTTAAGGGGAGGTTATTATCTGCACATAAAACCTGGTGAAAGTTTTATTGCCACGGGATTTTGGGCTCCAAACAAAGAAGATTTGTTCCGAATACGAAAAGAGTTCGAGCAGGACACCACCGAAATCCGGAATGTCATGAATGCCGATCCGTTAAGACAACTTTGGGGGCAATTGGAGGGCGAGGGTGTAAAAACGGCACCTAAAGGATTTGATAAGGAGCACCCTAATATTGATCTAATCAAGAAAAAGCAGTTTATTTTTACCCGAAATTTTTCGGATACCGAAGTAATTTCCAAGAACTTTGCACAGGAGGTAGATCGTTCCTTCAAGGCCATACGGCCCTATTTTAATCTTATGAGCGACATTCTGACCACCAACCTTAACGGAGAATCAATTTTGGATTAGGAGTTCCTGGAACCACTGCACCTGATCTTTAAGGCGGTCTATGACCATGTTCATCATTCGCTTGTTCAAGGCAGAGGAGTTCTGGATATATCGTGCATATTCTTCCACGGTAAATTGCCCTATAATCATACCTTTGAGCGAGTTTCGGAACTTTACATCCTTTTGAACAGCGTTCTCAATATAGTCCATTCGCTTTTTTTCGGTCAGCTCGTAAAAGCGATTCTTATGTTTGGTGATATAGTTACGGAACATGACCAACAAAAGCGGGTTCTGGAATTTCAGGATCGGCCGCAACGTCCCGTTCTGAAAGTGTTCATCGCTTGTAATCTCAGGGGTTATTCTTGCGGACGGAATTTGGGGTCTTATCTTCAGCAGCGCTTGGGACCTCTCGCTCATCTTATGGAAGTTTCCTTAAAATTAAGGCTTAATT
>JBCBSN010000342.1:0-3905 GCA_039819225.1 Bacteroidota bacterium
CATTGAAACCGAAGAGTTCGCAAATATGGACTTCATCCTATCTCCTGCCGCTTGTGTAATACCATAGGGGTTTAAGGATCCTAATGAAATTGAGGTATATATATATTGCCCAAGGACTACCAAAATTAAGGTATAAAAAAGTGCATTGATAGTTTTTTCTTGTATTGCTATGCCCTTTTTATTGTAGAAATATACTATTTGCGTGTTTATGATATAGGCGAGGGACCAAAAGGTAAATACCAGAAGAAAAGATACTAGATACTCCAGACCCTTCTCAAATATGTTAATAAGACCATAGAGCAAATGGAAGACAATCATGAACAAATAAAATCGTGAAAAACCGCTCAACTTCCTAAAAGCCCTAAACCTTAATATTAATGCAATTAAGATTCCCAATAGCTTAAGCTCAAGAGACCCTTGCAGCACCAAGATTATGACAAGTAAGAATACAATGTCGATATTTTTTATTACCAGTCTTGATATTGCCATTACTTCATTGCCTTTGCAATTTTCCCAAAAACGTGTGCACCTATATTCTGTCTTAGCTAAATGTGGACTAAATAAAACCTGAAAACATGGATTTACTTATTTATACTAATGGTAAACAGAAATATTGGCAAGGATCTTTTAAAAACCTCAAAGATACGTTAGACACTCGCTAAGTGCTTCTTGCCAACTGCGTCTCGATATTGGTAAATTCCTATCGATCTTAGAACAATCCAACACACTGTAAGAAGGTCTTTTTGCCTTGAGCCCAAGTTCATTGCCTGAAATACTCTCGACCTTGGTATTGAGACCAGATTTTTCAAAAATTGACTTTGCAAAGCCAAACCAAGAGGTAGTTCCCGAATTGCAAAAATGGTATATTCCATAATCCATGGCAGGTGTCCTTCTGATCAGCATTAACAAGGCCATAGCCAGGTCAACTGCGTAAGTAGGGCTACCTAGTTGATCGTTTACCACTCTTATTACATCTTTTTCCTTTCCCAAATCGAGCATTTTCTTTAAAAAATTGCTCCCAAACTCCGAAAAGACCCATGACGTTCTGATGATAAAGAAGTCCTTTGCCCCTTTTGTAATATACTCTTCCCCAGCAACCTTTGAAGCTCCGTATACATTCAGAGGATTTGGAACATCAATTTCCAAATAGGCACTATTTTTTTTTCCGTCAAAGACAAAATCTGTAGATATGTGCAGAAGGGTACAGTTATTTTGATTACATATATCAACTAAGTGCTTAAGAGCCTTTGCATTTACCTTATACGCGGCTTCTTTTTCATCTTCCGCTAAATCAACTGCTGTGTAAGCCGCGCAATTGATACAAAAATCATACTCCCTATTCTTAAAAAAACATTCAACATCCTTTTCATAAGTTATGTCCAACTCGGGTAAGTCTACAAAATGGAACTCATCTTTTAAAGTTTTAGAGCCCACTATTTTACTTATTGATCGCCCAAGCTGACCTTTTCCCCCAAGAACCAGGATATTCAATTTCCGAGAATTATTTTTTTCGGTTTTCAAAACTTTGCTTTTTCAAATGAGGGCAGCGACCTGTCACGATCCGAAATTATTTGTTCGCTTTCCGGAATTTTCCAATCAATATTTAAACTGCTATCTGCGAAAATTATACCTCCCTCCGATTCTTTATTATAGAGATTATCACATTTGTAAAAAAACTCAGCCGTTTTGCTGAGTACCGAAAACCCATGTGCAAAACCCCTTGGTATGAACAGTTGCTTTTTGTTGTTGGAGGTAAGCTCAATGGCAAAATGCTTACCAAAAGTGGCCGAGTCCTTGCGAAGATCTACAGCTACATCAAGAACCGCACCTTGAAGTACCCTTACCAATTTTGCCTGCGCATAATCATCTCTTTGATAATGTAGGGCCCTTATTACCCCTCTTCTAGAAAATGATTGGTTGTCCTGAACAAAACTAATCTTTCCCAATTTTTCTTGAAACATCTTTTGATTGTAGGCCTCAAAAAACCATCCTCGGTCATCCTGAAAAACCTCCGGCTCAATGACCAGACAGCCCTTAAGGCCTGTTTCGGTGACAATCATTTATGCTTGCTTAAAATTCCCAATAAGTTTTTACCATAGCCGCTTTTCATCAAAGCGCTCGCCAAATCCTTGAACTGATCCTTATTTATATATCCCATTTCAAAAGCGGCGGCCTCGGGAGCCCCAATCTTCAACCCTTGCCTTTCTTCAATAACCTCAACAAATTGTGAGGCCTGCATCAAGGATTGAAAGGTGCCGGTATCCAACCAGGCCGTTCCCCTATCAAGAATACTGACACTTAATTTGCCTCTTTCTAGATATACCTTGTTTATATCCGTAATCTCTAATTCTCCCCTAGAGCTTGGCTGAATACTTTTGGCAATCTCAACCACCTCATTGTCATAAAAATAAATGCCCGGCACGGCATAGTTGGATTTCGGCTTAGCAGGTTTTTCTTCAATACTTATAGCCTTCCCATCCTTATCAAATTCTACTACCCCATATCTTTTAGGGTCATGTACACGGTACGCGTAAATGATGCCACCATCCGGATTATTGTTAGACTGCAATAATTTCGCTAGACCCGAGCCATAAAAAATATTGTCCCCTAGGATTAGGGCGACTTTGTCATCCCCAATAAAATCAGCCCCTATGATAAAGGCCTCAGCCAAGCCGTTCGGGGCCTCTTGAGCGGTGTATGAAAACTCACAACCATACTTATTGCCATCTCCCAGTAGCTCAAAGAACAAAGGCAAATCCTTTGGGGTGGAAATAATCAATATTTCACGGATTCCGGCATACATCAATGTCGAAAGGGGATAATAAATCATGGGCTTGTCGTAAATCGGCATCAATTGTTTGCTTACCGATAAGGTTAACGGATGCAGTCTGGTGCCAGAACCGCCAGCGAGTATGATTCCTTTCATCTAGTGATGCTTAGTTGTACATTTTTTCGTAATAGTCCTGATACTCCCCGGACGTAACGTTATTTAGCCATTCTTGATTGTTAAGATACCAGTCAATGGTTCTTTCAAGACCTTGTTCAAATGTTACCGAAGGCTCCCAACCCAATTCCTTATTGATTTTTGAAGCATCTATAGCATAGCGAAGGTCATGCCCAGGGCGGTCTTTTACATAGGTAATCAACCTTTTTGAACTTCCTTTAGACCTTCCTAACCTTTGATCCATCTTCTTGCAAAGTAATTTAACCAAATCAATATTCTGCCACTCATTGAATCCCCCGATATTATAAGTCTCACGATTTTTTCCTTTGTGGAAAACCAAATCGATTGCGTTAGCATGATCTTCCACATAGAGCCAATCCCTGGTATATTTTCCATCACCGTAAACCGGCAAGGGCTTGCTTTCAATAATGTTATTGATAAAAAGTGGAATCAATTTCTCTGGAAAATGATTAGGACCATAATTATTTGAACAATTGGAAATCACATAAGGGAGCCCATATGTCTCGCCATAAGCCCTAACAAAATGGTCGGAACTTGCCTTAGAGGCGGAATAAGGCGAATTTGGGTCGTACGCTGTCGTCTCTAAAAACAATCCATCCGACCCAAGAGACCCATAAACCTCATCTGTGCTAACATGATAAAATCTTTTTTTCGAGTAATTATCCTTCCAAAAATCACGAGCGGCGTTTAACAAGTTTACGGTACCAATTATATTGGTTTTGATAAATGCAAGCGGATCCCTAATCGACCGGTCCACATGCGATTCTGCCGCAAGGTGAATAACTCCGTTAAAATTGTAGGTGCTAAAAATAGCATTAATGAAATTCTCATCGACAATATCTCCTTTCAAAAATTTGTAGTTCGGGGCCTTTTCAACATCCCGAAGATTTTGCAAATTGCCGGCATATGTCAGTGCATCTAGATTATATATAGTATATTC
>JBCBSN010000343.1:0-3800 GCA_039819225.1 Bacteroidota bacterium
TCAAACTTTTCCGGATAACCCGATTAAAAAAACACTTTAGAGAAATCCCCGCTTCCTGGCCTCTTCCACCAGTGCCAGATCGTTACCGCTTTCAATGCCAAAGAGAGACTTTAACTGCCGTTTTCGGGATTCTACCGTAGTGGTAGCCGCGGCTATCAATGGCCCAATATCCTTGGTCCGGGTGCCTATGGAAATATAGTAGAGGATTTTTTTATCAACTTCATCCACGTCCAAATCGTTGGCCATTTTTCTTCTAATGGCGCCGAGTGCCTCCGCGGAATAGTATGGGGTTCCCTGGGTTACGGTTTGGACCATAGCTATTAAGGACTTTTCATCGATTTCGGATTTAACCATGTACCCGTCCGGGTTGACGGAATTGAAAATATTGTTGATCCTATAATTGTCGCTATAGGAAGACATAAATACAATCTTGGATTCTGGGACGATTTCACGGGCAAGTTTGCCCAAATCCTCCCCGCTTCGATGCTCTTTGGCATGGGACGGAAACAGTTGAATATCCAATAAAATAATATCATACGGTGTATTCTTCACGGAAAAACGAATCTTCTCCTCGCCCTTTTCATAACTGGAAGCCACATCCATAAGTACCCCTATTCCGTCATGATCTTTTCCCTCAAGTACATATTTATAGCCCATAGGTGTCATCTCATGATCGTCTATGGCCAAAATGCGAACATATTTCATAGCTAAGCACTTTTTGATTTTTTGACAATTTCTTCGGTATCCCCGGTTTCGGAATACGGAGACTTTTCCATTGGGATCTTGAACAATACAGTGCTACCCTTTCCTATTTTGCTCTCTACCTCCCATGATCCGTTCAGTTTTTCCATTCTGGAAGCAATATTACGCATTCCTATACCCTTTTTGCCTTTCTTTGGGGCAAACCCTTTACCGTTATCCTTTACCGAAACCAGAAGCGTATTCTCTTCCTTTGTAAAGGAAAGATAGACATTTTGACACTCTGCATGTTTTACACAGTTTTGCAAGCTTTCCTGAATTATTCTGTAAAGATTGATCTTAACATCCCCTGTAAGTCCGTCCCAATCCACGGAATCATCATAAGTAAAACTACTTTCAATGTCGGCAGTTTCCTTTAGGGGGCTTAACAAATCCTCTATGGATCGTATAAAGTTATTGATTTTTTGATAGGCGGCATGGCTTAATTCATGTGAAATGGAACGCACTTCCTTTTCCACTTGCTTCAAAGCATCAATGGCCCTGTTCCGTTCAGAAATGGACTTTTCGTCCGAACGTGTATTTAAACCGGTAAGGACCATTCTTGCCCCCAACATTTCACTAAGGACTCCATCATGTAATTCCTCCGATATTCTTTTTTGTTCCAGCTTTTTTCCCTCCTCGCGTTCCTTCTTTTGGGAAAGCATAAGATTAAAAATCTCCTGGTTACTGGCCTGTTGTTTTTGTTGGAAAAGCAGGCGCTGGTTTTTGGCTCTCTGGTCTATTATTAAATAAGCGGCCAGGCCCAATAGGAACAATCCTACGGCTATTCCCGTCCACAGTTGTTTTTCCCGGGTCAGCACTTCATTTTGGGCAATAAACTCGTCCGTTTCAAAACGGATCCGGGCAAATTTGTTACGGGCCTGCCGTTCTTCCTGTAAAAGACTATCGTTTAAGGTTATGTAGCGTTGTGAATATTCCAAAGCGTTTTTGGGATCCAAACGGGGCAATAGGCTAAGGCTTTCCAGAAGCCGCTGATTGTTTAGGCTCCTTAACGCATAATTCCTGGATTCCCTGGCATGTTCCAGAGCCTTCACGGTATCTTGTTGACGTAAAAAATACTCGGCCAAATTATGATAGGTGCCTGCGGCGGTTTGAACATCCCCTATACTATCCTGTATTTGAAGGGCCTCGTAAAAAAGTGCCGGTAATTGGTCAAGTTCACCAAGCTTCAACTTACAATAGCCAAAATTGTTTAAAGCCTTGGCATAAAATCCGGGGTTGTTTTTAATGACCTTTGGATTATCAAGGACTTCCTGAAAATAAGGTAATGCACTGTGAAAGTCCTCCATCTTTTGATATACTGCTCCAATGTTATTTTTTGTGGACAGTTTGGATAATTCCACATTATCCAGCTTCTCCAGATACTCTAAGGCCCTTTGGTGATAGGTTATGGCACGGTTATAATCTTTTAAATCCGCCGTAACCACAGCGAGATTGTTGTAGGAATTAGATAATTGCCGATGTGCATCCAAGGGTTTTAAAAGTTCAATAGCCTTTATCGTACTGATTTCACTTCCCATATAATCCTTAACATCCGCCTGTACAATGCCCATGGAATATAGCATCATTCCGGCATGCAGTTTATCGTCAACGGCCCGATACATTTCCTGGGCCTTGGCAAAATGAAAAAAGGCACTATCCGGAAAGCTTTTTTTCCTAAAAAATCCGGCCAAATCCCAATGGGCTTCGGCCAGGGCCACAGAGTCCTTGGTTTTTTTGGCCAAAAGCATCGTTTTTTCATTGGTTTCCCGGAATAGGAGGGAATCCCCAATTTTTAGATAGGCCAAGGATAGGCGGGAAAGGTATTTGGTCTTCAAGGAATCGTCCGGCACAGACTTTAAAGAGGAATAGGCCTTTTCTAGCCAATCCAATCTTTGTCCCGATTCAAGCTCCGAGTTTCTCCCTTGTTTTATCCAAATCAGGATACTATCATTTTCGGTTAAAATAACGCTTTCCCTTACCGAGTCCAAAGGGTTTTCGTTTCCAAAAACCACAAAATAGACCAAAAACTGTATAAAGAAAACCTTATAGACCATGATTGCCCCAATGCGTTGAACATCCTCTATACAAGGTATAAAAAAAGCCCCAAATGCAAGCATTTGGGGTTATGGTTTGTTATGATTATAACAATTTAATCGCGCTCTGGCACCTGCTGTTGATCTACATCACTAGCATTAACTTCATACAAGGCTGCATCCTCAGCGGTACTATCGTTATCACACGAAACCATTCCCATACCCATCAACACAATCGCCATAATACTAACTGCCTTTTTCATCTTCTAAAATTTTATAGTGGTTCATAATTTATTATGTTACTAAACTAATAGTCCGGTCAAGGCATAGCCACCCCTATTCCGTGATACTAGTAAACCGGGGTATTATGAAGGTATTTTTGGGAAATCTGGGAGGATTCTTCTAATTAAGGGTGGTAATCGCGTTTTTTGAAAGTCGCCTTTTTAAGCTATCCACGTTCTGTTTATAGGTTTTTGAGAAGGGCAGTTGCCGATTCCCATTGGTAAGGGAACAGATAGATTTCCCATAATTGATCCGGGACACGTATTTGGTATTTACGATATAGCTTTGATGGATTCGTACAAAATTCCTGGGCAAACTATCCTCAAAAGTCTTAAGTGTCTTGAAGGCACTTGTTGTGGTGCCATCCATCATGGCAAAATCAGTGGCATTATTATCCGCCTGTAGGTATAGGATTTCGTCCGTGTTCAAATAGCGGAAGTCCGAATAGGATTTTAGACAAAGGGTTTTGGAAATCGGCTCTTGGGGTCTTTGTTTTTTTAAGCGCAGTAACGATTTTCGGATATCGAATTCATTGTAGGGCATAAGCCAGTAGTCGAAAAAACTGTTCTTAATGGCCTCGTAGGCATACTTCTTGCTTTTGGAAATACCGATAAGCATGGGAACATTCTCCAAATATTGATATAACTCCACAGCCATCCGAAAGAATGTAGGGGCCTTAACATGATCCTGAAGTTTTCTCCGGATATCATTTTCATCAACTTAAATGAAAAGGCCCCTACATTC
>JBCBSN010000344.1:0-3783 GCA_039819225.1 Bacteroidota bacterium
CCGCCTTCACGGAAATGACATTAAAGATATTCAATCATGGCAAAAAAGACGGTAGCAACTTTACAATCCATTCATTGACCATTTCGGGAGGCATTACGGATTCTACAAAAGTATAGGCTCCGGTTTTTGGGGATTTAACCATTTTAATGGCCTTGGTCAATCTTTTTGAACTGGATTGTAAAGTTGCTACCGTCTTTTTTGCCATGATTGAATATCTTTAATGTCATTTCCGTGAAGGCGGAAATCTACTTTATTTCCTTATGTACCGTGACTTTCCGAAGAATAGGATTGTACTTTTTGATTTCTAAACGTCCTGGGGTATTCTTTTTATTCTTGGTAGTAATATACCTTGAAGTCCCGGCCACACCCGAATTCTTGTGCTCCGTACATTCCAGTATTACCTGAACCCTATTTCCTTTCTTTGCCATCTGTACTTTATTTTAGAAGTCCCTGCGCCTTGGCTTCCTTCAATACCGCAGAAATACCCTTTTTATTTATGGTCTTTAGTGCCTTGGCCGAAACCTTTAAGGTAACCCAACGATCCTCCTCGGGAATATAAAACCGCTTCTTGGAAAGGTTTACGTTGAACCTTCGTCTGGTTTTATTAATGGAAAACGATACGTTGTTACCAAACATGGCCCGTTTTCCCGTAACTTCACAAACTTTGGACATAGCGTTGGATTTTTCTTTAAACAGGGTGCAAATTTATATCATTTTTACGGGACGCACAAAATTTAGCTTAGATTTTTAGAATTTCTTTCTGCAACAACTCAAGTGCCTTATGCACAGACTTTTGCACAATACGCTCCCTGTGGTTTCCCATATTGAATTTCTGGGCAAAAACGCGTTCCGGCGTGGCAATACCAATATAGACTGTGCCTATTTCCGCATCTGAATCGCCTTTGGCGGGGCCTGCGTTTCCAGTAGTAGCTACGGCAAAATCGCTTCCCAACAACTGTTTCGCGTTCACCGCCATGGCTACGGCCACTTCCTTGCTTACCACCGAGTGTTTTTGTATAAGATCTACCGCAACCCGAAGTACCGTTACCTTTGTTTCCGTTGCATAACTTACAACACTCCCCCTAAAATACGCGGAAGCACCTGGTATACTGGTAAGCTGTTGTGCGATTTTGCCCCCTGTAAAACTTTCGGCCGTGGCCAAGGTCAGGTTTTTATCCGTAAGTAATTTGGCGACCACCTGCTCCAAGGTCTCTTCGTCATCCGTACCGTAAAGAATATCTGAGATAAGGGGCTTAAGTTCCCGTGAGGCCACATCTATGGCCTCTTCCAAAAGCCCCTTGTCCGGCCCCTTGGCCGATAGTCTTAGACGTACCTTACCAAGATTGGGTAAATAGGCGAACTTTATAAAGGTTGGCAGATCATCTTCCCAAGATGCTATCCTTTCCGCTATGGCACTTTCCCCCAATCCATAAGTCACCAAGGTCTTGTGTACAATATACGGCCTGTCATAACGTTCCACGATTTTTGGGATTACTTTATCCCTCACAAGCCCTTTCATCTCAAAAGGAACTCCGGGAAGCGAAATATAGGACACCCCTTTGGCCTGCATCCACATCCCAGGAGCGGTTCCGTGGGCGTTGTGCAACACCTCTGCTTTGGAGGGCACCATGGCCTGTTGTCTATTAATATCGGAAATGGGTGTGGAAATAAATTTGGCGAACAAATATTCTATGTGCCCCAAGACTTCTTTGTTCTCTATTAGAACATCATCAAAGAAATCACAAAAGGCTTGTTTGGTGACATCGTCCTTTGTGGGTCCCAAACCTCCTGTAATAATAACGATATTAGCCCGTTTCCCTGCCTCTTCCAGGGCCTCGGCTATATGGGCTACCTCGTCTTGGATAGAGGTAATCTGAAAAACGGATATCCCAATTTTGTTGAGTTCCCTGGCAATAAAGGCCGAATTGGTATCTACGATTTGGCCGATAAGAATCTCATCGCCAATGGTAATTATTTCTGCAAGCATTAGAGCCCAAAATCTTTCCTGAGCTCGGAAACAACCTGATCTACGTCTTTTTTGAGAATAGGAAAAACCTTTTCAATCTCAGCCATATTGGCCTCCTTTTTTCCAAGTGTCTCTATTTCCAATGCAGCGGCCCGGGTCTGCTCCATACCCAAAAGGTCTACGTTAGGTTTTATTTTATGGGCCAGCTTATACACCTGATCATAGTCGCTTTTTTCAAGGGCATCCTGCAAATCCTGAAGATCTTGGGGCACTTCTTCCAAAAAAACGGAGATAACGGAGTTTATGAAGTCCTGATCCCCTTCCGCCATCTCATTGATCTTATCCAGACTATATATCATCACTTAATTTTTAAGGAAAAGAGTTCTTTACCTTCCAAAACACCCGAAAGATAGTCATTTGGGGCAATTCTTCCAACACCCGCCGGGGTACCTGTAAAAATAACATCCCCTTTCTTGAGCATAAAGTATGTGGATACGTGAGAGATAAGCTCATCTATCTTCCATAACATCAATGCAGTGTGTCCTTTCTGCACTACCTCCCCATTCTTGGAAAGAGAGAAGTTGAGGTCGTTTAAATCCTTAAAGTCGGTCTTGGGCAACCATTGCCCCACAACGGCAGCCCCGTCAAAACCTTTGGCCTTTTCCCAGGGCAGTCCCTTTTTCTTTAGACGGGTTTGCAAATCCCTCGCTGTAAAGTCTATTCCTAGGCCTATCTCATGGTAATAGTCCGGTGCAAATTCCTGGGAGATGTGCTTGCCTACTTTCTTGATTTTAATCAAAACTTCTACCTCGTAATGTATTTCTTTTGAAAACTCCGGAATATAAAAATCCTGACCGTTGGGCAAAATTGCGGAGTCAGGTTTTATGAACACCACGGGTTCCGTAGGCTTTTCATTGGAGAGTTCCTTGATATGATCGGTGTAATTACGCCCTATGCAAATTAGTTTCAATGGTAAATTTTAGACGTTAGATGTTAGACTTTAAACGATAGATTTCAGACTTTAGATATTAGACGCTAGACACTAGATGCAAGATGTTGGATGTATTATGAAAGATGACAAAACCTTGAACAATAAATTGAGTTACTTTATAATTGAGTTATTCATCATTGGTGTTGAATTTGAAACCTAAAACTCCTTACTGCTACTGCCGACTGTTTACTGGGTTATTCGTTTTGAACCTGAAACCTTGAACCTTCTACCCTAACTTATTGTTCAAACTTTTCAACCTAATCTGGGTCAATACTTTTTTGGTATATAAGGGAAAATCCGCATTTTGAATCCATCCAAAATATCCCGGTTCTTTTTCAAGAACGTCCATTACTTTTTTGCCTTTGTGTTTTCCAAAGGAAAAAATTTCGTTCCCTTCCTTATCCAGGCCAATGAATCCTGCAAAGTCCACCGTTTTTTTATGCATGGAAAACTCCGCTAGTTGCTTCACGTTGTTCTCCAATTCCTGATAGCGTTGTAATTGTGCCAATAGAACCTCATAAGTGGCCTCGGTATCCGCAGAGGCACTATGGGCATCCGTAAGCTCTTTATCACAGTAAAATTTGTAGGCCGCACCCAAAGTACGTTTTTCCATTTTATGGAAAATGGTCTGCACATCTATGGAGAGCATATTGCGCATATCAAAGTCTATTTCCGCCCGCAGCATTTCCTCGGCCAGAAGTGGAATATCAAATCTATTGGAATTAAAACCTCCTAAGTCACTGTCCTTTATCATATTGTAAATCTCCTTTGAAAGCTGTTTAAAGGTAGGTTCATTGGCAACTTTTTCATTGGAAATACCATGAAT
>JBCBSN010000345.1:0-3709 GCA_039819225.1 Bacteroidota bacterium
CAACACATAAACGTCAACAAGAAAATATGTAATACTTTGATAATAAGACAAATAAATATATGGCATGGAATTCGAAGGCATTTTCGTAACTGGATGGACTATTTGACGTGAAACCAGGCCGTTTCGGAAAAACTAATAACAGCTTCTAAAATTGTGTAACATGGTACGCTACAACCTTCTTTTCTTCGTTAGAAATCTTTTGAGCAACAAGCGGTCCTTCATCATAAACTCGGTCGGCCTTACTACAGGCCTTGCCTGTGTCCTCTTTATATTCCTCTGGGTAACGGACGAACTGGGAATCGACAGGTTCCATGAAAATAGGGCCCACCTTTACCAAGTGATGATGAACTTTGAAAATTCCGACGGAATATTCACGTCGGAGGGAACCCCTTCTATCCTTGCCGAAACGTTAAAGGAGGAGTATCCCGAAGTTACCCATGCTATCGGAAGTACCATAGGTTTCGGGATGCCGTTGTTCACATTGTCGCCAGAGGACAAGAACATTAACGCCAAAGGGTTGTTCGTCGACAAGGATTTTTTTGAAATGTTCTCCTTTCCGCTTTTGCGGGGGCAAAAGGAATCGGTTTTCGAGAAGAAGCGTTCTATAGTAATTTCCGAACAAATGGCCGTGAACCTCTATGGTTCACTGGACGCAGCCATTGGCAAGTCGCTTGAAGTAAAACTGTTCGGACCCGGACAACAGTTTCTCATAAGTGGCATTGTGGATTATATGGGCGAGGAATCATCGGTACAGTTTGACTTTTTGGTACCGTTCATTCTTTTTAAGGAGTTGTTGGGGGATGCGCATTTGAGTTGGGGAAATACAGGTCCTAGATCCTTCATCCTTTTGAATCCCGAAACGGACCCTGAGCATTTTAGCCAGAAAATAAAGGGGTTCATGTTGACGAAAGACCAAAATTCAAACGCATCGCTTTTCCTGAGAAGGTACTCGGACAAATATCTCTACAATAATTACGAGAACGGTGTGCAGGCCGGAGGCCGAATCGATTACGTCAAACTGTTCTCGTTGATAGGCACGTTCATATTAGTTATTGCCTGTATCAATTTTGTGAACCTGTCCACGGCGACCGCTTCAAAACGCGCCAAAGAGATAGGTGTAAAAAAATCCCTGGGTGCGGCCCGAAAGTCCCTATGGGGCCAATTTATGCTGGAATCCGTATTGATGGCCGTTTTCTCCGGTCTGCTTTCTTTTGTCCTTGTAGTTGCCCTGCTATCCCAATTCAATCAAATAACCGGCAAACAGCTAACACTTTCCTTGAACAGAGAGATGCTTTTAGGCGTAACATGCATTGTCCTTCTGACCGGATTAATAGCGGGTATCTATCCTTCATTCCTTCTGTCACGTTTCAACCCCATCCCATTGTTAAAGGGCGGCACCGATGGTAGTGGTTCGGGCCCATCTACTCCTTGGCTGCGTAACGGCCTTGTGGTCTTCCAGTTCGCCCAATCGATAATCCTGATAGTGGCCGTTCTCATCGTATCGGACCAAATAGGCTTTGTCCAATCACGGGGTCTGGGATTCGAAAAGGACAACTTGGTCTACACGGAACCCATGGGGTCAGCGGATCTGGAATCACTCCTTTTTCGTATAGAGCAGATTCCAGGAGTAGTGGAAGTGTCTAGCACCAACCATACCTTGACTGGACTACAGAACCATACCTATGGGGTGGATTGGGAAGGGAAAAACGAAGATGACAGGATTCAGTTCGAAGTGGTTATGGCCAACTATGGTCTCATAGAGACCCTTGGTATGAATATGAAGGAGGGTGATTCATTTTCCAAGGATTTCGGGGCGGACAGCACCAAGATAATCTTCAACGAGGAGGCCATCAAGATAATGGGGCTCAAAAATCCGATCGGTAAAAAAATCAATCTTTGGGGAGAGGAGCACCAGATAAAGGGCATAGTGAAGAACTTTCACTTCCAGTCACTGCATGAAGCTGTAAAGCCATTGTTCATTGTGCTTCGGCCAAAGGAAGCAAATCGACTTTTGATTCGAATTAACAAAGGAAGAGAAAGGGAAACGCTCAAGGCCATTGCGGAAACTTACACTAGAATAAATCCTGGTGGCACTTTTAAGTATAGATTTTTGGATGACGAATTGCAAACCTTATACGAGGCGGAACAAAGGGTGGGGACATTATCCATGTACTTCGCTGTATTGGCCATCGTTATCTCCTCGCTCGGGCTCTTTGGGCTTGCCATTGCTACCACCGAACGCCGAAGAAGGGAAATAGGGATACGGAAGGTTTTGGGCCAGAGCAGGGAGATGATTGTACTGCTGCTGACCAGGGAGTTTGCCAAACCCGTTCTTTTATCGGTGATAATTGCATTGCCAATCTCATATCTTGTCTCCCAAAAGTGGTTATCTGGCTTTGCCTATAGCATCCCTTTGAGCCTATGGTATTTCTTGGGAGCGGGACTAATCTCCCTCTTCATAGCGTTGTTGACGGTAAGTTCCCAGGCAATGCGGGCCGCGAACATAAACCCGGTAAATGTCTTAAAAGAAGAATAGAAAAAACCGCGGATAGATTACTTTCAATCGTCTTTTAAAACGGTCTATTTTTGGTCGGATACTTGAACCTCTGGTAAAAAGAAAAGTGAGAGAAAACATTTTGGAATCTCTGGAACTCTTGGATGGCATTTAATCCAATGGAAAAAGGATATTTGATTATTGGGATTGAAGCATATCAAAATCTGTCAAACCAGAAACAAAGATTTATATTGACCATTAAAACGGCGATTTTATGCGACAGTTTAAACACTACAGTTTTTCTTTTGCCATAGAGTCCCATTGTTGGTCTCTTTTAATTGTCTCGTTAATCCACCTTTTACGGAACCAATGGAATACGTATTAAATTGCGATCAACCAAATAGCTTTGTTATCTTTAGTCCCTATCAATATCATATTAGTATTTAAAAAAATTAAAAACATGTCCGATAGATTATGCTATAAGGGGTATTCTGGTTCTGTAGACAACTGCACCGAGGATCATGTCCTACACGGCAGGGTAATCGGCATTAGCGATTTGGTCACTTTTGAGGCCAGTTCGGTATCAGAACTTAAATCAGCTTTCAGAAAATCTGTCGAAGATTACATCAAGACATGTAGGGAATTGAAAAAGGAGCCCGATAGGCCTTTCAACAATTAGTGCATGATTCCAAGATATTGTTAGTTGACGGGTTTTAGGTCTTTTGGATTTCAGTTTTCGCAATGGAATACTTGAAGCTTTATCCTTTCTTCAGGCTCTATTTTGATTAGTATTAGGCAAACTTTTGATAATTTCATATTGAACAAAGAAGATGGATACAACGGAATTAAACAATACTAGAAAAGAATTAGTGAAGTGGATCCAATCTCTTACTGACCTTAACTTATTGCAACTTCTCGCAACTTTAAAGTTATCAACCGAAGGTAACAAATCAGATTGGTGGGAAGAACTCACCGAAATTGATAAATCTAATATTTTGGTGGGTATTAAAAATTATAACCTCAAGGAAACAATGAGTTCTGAAGAATTCTGGGAAAATCTGCGTATATAGCCAATTCTTATAGGGCTTCAAACCAAAACCAAACTTCCACTAAGAATTTGCCAAACACATTAAGTAAAAGGAATCCAACAGTTTACCCAAAGCTTTTTTGTCATCGTCCTTAGTCATTACCTCCTTTAGTTTATCAACTTTGGCA
>JBCBSN010000346.1:0-3686 GCA_039819225.1 Bacteroidota bacterium
AAGGGTTCATTTGCCACGGACAGTGTACCTAATGCCCCTAACATCTTTTATTTATAGTTCTCATCAAAACTTTCCCCAAATTCCTTTTGCCACTTCTTTAAATAGACTTCACCTTCTTTTTCGTAGGTTTCATAATCAAAATTGGGAAAGGGTGCACTGGGCAAGGGCGGAAACTCCACTATTTCCGGAATTTCCACAACAAAGGACTCTACGTCTATATCCGGAATAACCGGAACGTCAATCTCAACAGAGGGTATTTCCGGCATATTAAACACAAAGCCTTCCGGACCAAAGACAGTGTGCCCGGCATTCTGCGCATTGGTACGCAAGGTAATCCTTTTACTGTTTCCCATAATCGTCACGGGATCATTCTTAAAATAGGCCCGGACCTCGTCTTCCGTAGCCCCCTCTAAACTGACCGTGGTCTCGATGGAAACCTGATTTTTGGACCAAGTCTCAAATTGGATATCGGCATGACTGGTATCCAGCTCCAAAACGGTATCGTCAGTAACAACAAAGGTCTCTGTATAGGTTTTCGTTTCCTTTTGGGCAAATAGCCCCAAGGTTCCCAGACAAAGGAAAAAGGCCCCTGTCCTAAATCGTATTCTTCTCGACTTGTCCATTTTTTGATGATTTAAATTCGTTCAACTTTGATTTTAATTTTTGTAGCAACTGCAATCGCAATTGTAGGTTTTTGATCAAGGCATTAATGGTCTGGTCGTTAGGCCCTATCTCGCCCAATTCATTATTCAACGTTTTATACTCTGCATTAAGATCGGAAAGGCGATCCATAAAATTGTCTACCAACATTTTGTTGCTTTCGGAAACCTGTAATTGGGACAATTCTAAATTGATACTGGCCAAATAATACTGCTCCACCTTTTTCAGGTCCGGCGAGAGGTCGCCCAATGAAATGCCCTTCTCTCCTTTTTGGGAATCCGTCTTGGTAACAACGGCAGGATCTACCTTGACCTCGCTTGTGGACAGATAATACCCCGTAAAGCCCAAACTAAACAACAACAGCACGGATGCCGCTATCCTGTACCTATGCCATCGCGATTTTGCGTTTTTAGGCAAATCCACCTCCAAACGCTCCAAAAACCGCACTTTGTGACCCATCTTCATTTGAGGCCCCTGGACCTCCCTTTCCTTCTTGAACATTTCCCTAAGATCCTGTGCCATGTTTCCTTTGTTTCAATAGTTCCCTTAATTGTTCCTTTCCCCTTAAAAGTCGGGTCCTACATGCAGTCTGTGTGATTTGGAGTATCTCAGATATCTCGCCATGATCAAGGCCTTCCACCAAATACATCATAACCACATATTTGTACTTTTCCGGTAATTGTACCATCGCCGATTTCACCTGGTCAACCGTAATTTCATCGGTTACCGTCCAATCCTCCTCTTGGGCCACATGCATATAGGTCTCGTCCAAGGGGACATACCGTTGTTTCCTGGATTTTAAAAAATCTATGCTCCTATGTACCACTATTTTTTTTAACCAGGCACCAAAAGTCACTTCCCCCCTATATTGATGTATCTTTTGAAACGCCTTTATAAACGATTCCTGAACAACATCCTCGGCATCATCCGCATTTTGAAGCAACCGCATGGCCACCTGAAACATGCCCTGACAGTATTTTTCGTATAGCTGTATCTGTGCTTTGCGGTCATTCGACTTACATTGCTCTACAACATCGATTGGAAACATCGGCAGGTTTCGTTGTTGGTTTTTTAGTCAGCGAACCCGTTTTGGGTTCAGTTACATTAAAGGACGGAACAAAAATTCCAGTGTTGCAAAAAACATTTATTTTTATGCATTCAAAACCAGTATTGTCCGGTAAAAGATATAAGACCGCTTCGCTTCTAGAAACAAGAGCCAAGACTAAAAATCAATATATTTAAATGACAATTGTTTATGTGGTTTATTTCTTGAAGCCAATTTAATCGGTGATATTCAATAAAAAGCAGGCCCATATATTGAATGATTCCTGTAATCCCTAACGTATAAGGGTTACGGCTTAAGGTCATAATTTTTATCGGACACTAATAATTCAAAACATATTCCCCTTGAAACAGGTTACCATAAGTACCCCTTTTATCACCCTGGTCGTTTTAAACTACGGAGCTATTATCCAAAAGATTTTGGTCAAGGATAAAAATGGTAAATCCATCAATGTGGTGGTAGGATCTAACTATCCTGACCACTATCTGGAAGATACGGCTTTTCTAGGTGCCTGTGTGGGCCGATACGCGGGACGTATTTCCAAGGCCAGTTTTGAAATAGATCGGGAAACCTTCCCCCTTTATGGGGAAAATGGGGTGCACCTGCATGGCGGCAAAGAAGGTTTTGCCAAGAAATATTGGACCTTTGAGGAGGTGCATTATGGAAGGGAGCCCTTTGTTAACCTTTCCTATTATAGCAAACACTTAGAGGAAGGTTATCCCGGAAACCTCAAAGTTATGCTTACCTATAAATTGGTGGACAACCAATTGCATATTATCCATAGGGCGGCCGCGGACAGGGCAACCGTGGTGAACCTTACCAACCATTCCTATTTTAAATTGGACAGAACGGACTCCATAGACCATTACCGACTACAGCTCAATTGCCCCCAATACCTGGAAACCCAAAAAAACTTGTTGCCTACCGGTGAATTGATTTCCGTAAAGGGCACGGAATACGATTTTCTTGGGGAAGGAAGAATTGGGGATACCCGTTTGGACACCCCCTTTGTAAAGGATTCCAAAACCGAGCTAGCGGCACGGATCTACTCTTTTCGGTCCGGTATTTCAATGGAGGTTCGTACCGATCAGCCGGCCGTTGTAGTCTACACGCCCCTGCACTTTCCCGGAATTTGTTTTGAGACCCAAAATTTTCCGGATGCCCCTAACCAGGCACACTTTCCGAACAGTGTACTAAGGCTGGGTGAAATGTACCGGAATGCATCCGTTTTCACTTTCGATTTAGTACCTTAGTCCAACATTTCAAAACTTGAATCCGTACAGATGAAGTTCCTAAAATGGTTCCTTATCGTCATTGCCGCGTTGGTGCTATTGGTTGTTTTTGTGGGAATCCCCTATATGCGGGAACAGACCAAGAAACACAGCCCACAAAAGACTTCTTCCTATAAACAGGATGGTTTGGATCTTTCGGTGGCGTATAGTAGCCCCTTTAAAAAGGGAAGGGTAATCTTTGGAGACCTGGTACCCTACGGTGCCGTCTGGCGTACCGGGGCCAATGAGCCCTCTACCTTTACGACGGCTACGGAAATAAAGCTTGTGGACAAGGTGCTCCCGGCGGGTAAATATTCTCTTTGGACCATACCCCAAAAGGAACAGTGGACGGTCATGTTTAATAGTGAAATTCCGGATTGGGGCGTCACCATAACTAGTGGAGGTACGGAAACGCCCTATGATCCCACCTACGACGCAGTGCGTATTACCGCTCCTGTCGCCTCCATACCCATGGAACAGGAAAGTTTTCTTATCGATTTTGAAAAAGCCGAACACCTATCCCTTATCCTGTCCTGGGATCGGACCCAAGTCAAGATCCCCATCAATCTAAAACCTTGAATCCCCAAAGACATATGGCGGCAGATAGTATTTCCAAGATCAAGGAGAAAAGAAGAACTGTGCCTTCCGTTGAAGAATTGGTGCAGGGGATTCTTAAATCCGATAAAACGGCC
>JBCBSN010000347.1:0-3665 GCA_039819225.1 Bacteroidota bacterium
CTAAAATTTTTTTTGTTTTCCCTTCAATGACTCTTACTTCATTATTATTTGTAATCCCCATGACTTGCTCCAACACTTTTTTTGGGTCAAGAATAAGTGCCCCTTCTTTACTTCTGGATACCAAACTCAAATCCTTTTGATATCTGCGATCTCCAAAGGCTTCATACCTAATGCGGAACCCTCTTCTTAGTGCTTTTTCAGCTATTAAAGAGGCATAGGGAACATAGAGACAGGTCCGGGATCCATATTTGTTCAAGGCCTTAAGAAATACACTTGCCAGGTGGCCGTCCTTTGCTATATCATTATATAGTGCTCCATGGGGCTTAATATGGTGCAACTCCATTTTTTCCCTTTTGAGAACGGATACCAGAGATTCTATTTGCTCTTGGATGGTCTCTATGAGGTCATTGTCGGGAATGGCCATAGATATCCGTCCAAAGTTTTCCCGATCTGGATATGAAGGATGGGCCCCTACTTTTACGTTGTACCCCTTGGCCAAAACTACTGTTTTCCGCATGCTGTTTGTATTCCCCGCATGGCCTCCGCAAGCAATGCTACAGGACGAAATGAAGGGCATAAGACCGGCATCGTCACCTATGCCCTCCCCCATATCACAATTGATGTTCACGAACTTATGTTCCATTTAGGGCACTTAGGATTTCGAATATGGTCCTCCCTCCCAGAAAAATTACTAGTAATACGATAAGTATCCCAAGGATATTTTGGAGTGTGTTGTTTCGGCCATTGCCCATTATAGACCTTTTATTTACTATCCAAAGCAAAAATAGCGCTATAAAAGGCAATAAAATACCGTTTGCTACTTGCGCATACTTGATGACTTCCATAGGCTTTAGGTCCAATGAAATAAGTGCTAGGGCAAGTACTAGGATACCGATCCATACCGATCTGAATTTATAGTCCCGTAATCCGGCTTTCCATCCAAAACAGCTTTTGGCCACATAAGCGGCGGCCAGGGGTGCCGTTGTAGCCGAAGTAATGCCTGCGGCGAACAGCCCCACCCCCATGCATAAGGTGGCCATATTACCGTAAAGCGGCTCCAAACCCTTGGCAAGGTCCATAACACCGGTAATAGTTTGCCGGGGAATGGCAGCAGCGGATATTACTATTGTGATAGATATTATACCACCCAGTCCCAAGGAGACTACCGTATCCCTTTGTGCAAACCTAAGGGCATTTTTTGTTTTCCATTTTTCCTTTACCAAAGCGGCGTGCAAAAACAGATTATAGGGCACTATGGTGGTACCTACTAGTGCTATTGCGGTCAAGATACTGTTATCCGGCAATGTGGGTCCGATCATTCCCTTTAGCAAGGCCATCATGTTGGGTCTGGTGAGTATCGCGGTAATACAAAAAGAGAGGCTCATTAGCACTACCAAAAATAGAAAAGCCTTTTCCAAAACCTTGTAGCTTCCCAAATAGAGCAGCACAAATACCAGTATTCCAACAACTGGAGGATAAAGGGACAACAATTTTGAACCGAAAATTGCTTCGAGCCCAAGAATGGCACCTTCTAAATTTCCTCCTTCATAGGCGGCATTGCCTATGACTACGGCCATCAAAACAACGGAAATGACCAAGTTGCGCCAAAAGGGGGATCTTATTTCCAAACGTATATTTTCCGAAAGTCCTTTCTGTGTAATAATTCCCAAACGGGCCGCCATTTCTTGCAAGACCGTGGTGCCGATAATGGAAAGCACCAGGATCCAAAGCAGGGCATATCCAAACCCCGTTCCTGCCATGGTACATGCCGTGATGGTCCCGGGGCCTATAAAAGCCGCCGCTACAAGCATCCCTGGGCCTATTTTACCGGACATATTCCCATTTTTTTAGGTGGTCCGGTAAATATAAAACCTGCTTTGGACTTCAAATGAAATCAAAGTGAATTTCACAACGGTTTTAACACTTTTGAATGTATTTCATCTAAAAAAATGCATTTTGTCCAAAAGTAGCCCGTTATATGTCGATGGAACATACTATTCCACAAAAAATAAGGTTATAATTATCCCAAATCGAACCTAAACCGATCATACGGTCGGTATATTGAACCTGCCTACATGAGATGTTTGGAATGTAACAAAAAACTGGGCTACCTGGAACACAGGAATTCCATGGACACTTTAGGTGTTGAATTATGCGCACAACATCAGAAGCGCATGGAAGACCTTATAGCGGAAAAGGGTACCTCAATTGAGGCGATTCAGTTATATTATGGTCTCAAGGAAGCCGGGGTGTCCGCAATGTTGGAATGGTGGGATGGCAAAAAATCAATAGATATCGCTATTTCAAGGGTCAAACTAAATATTGAAATCGATTCCGAGTATCATAGGTTTACCCATGAACAGGCCATGAATAACCTTGAGCAGACCATGCACTCTTTCAAGAACGGTTTTACCACTATTCGTATCCCCCATGTTCTCATTAAGCATTATCCCAAAGAAACGGTAAAAAGCATTATGGGAATTATGGAAGGCCTAAAGGCAAATCTTAAAGTAATATAGACCAAACCATTGAAAATATGACCATTACTACAAAAAGAATTTTAACTACCCCGATCCGACTCTCTATCGGGGTTTTGCTCCTGGCCATGTTGGCAAAGGCCCTTCAGTGGCCCTACGCTTCTACAATTATGCTGATTTCATTTTGTGCCATAGCCCTATTGTACGGGACGCGCTTTTGGAAAAAACAGGAAAAGAGCTTTATAGACTACGTAAAACTCGTTTTGGTAGTTTTCTGGACGACCAACGGTATTTTCAGTATCCTACATTTTCCCTATACCATTGTTTTTCAGATTGTCATTGCCATTTCTTTCCTTACCTGGTTCGTTATGGAAGGTACCGCTTATTTTTTGGATGAAGATCGGAAGTCCAAGAACAGTCTCTCCCAAATTTTATGGAATTGTGCTATGGTGGGAGGAACCCTCGCTATTATTTGTGGCAGTTTGCTAAAAGTCCTAAACTGGGATTATGCTATAGCCGTTATCGCTGTTGGTATTGCCATAGTCGCTGCTTATATCCTTAAGGATGTCTTCTCCATAAAATCATTGGAAAAGGAGGATAGTAATAATGAGGAGTTTCAACTATAGACTTTAAACATAGAACTCAAGACGAATTCATATACAAATTCCAGTTCCAGAAAAAAGGCTAAGCAGAATTTGAGTATTTATGGATTAAACCGTTTCTAATCTTCTGAAAGTTTCACATTCTCTCCGCTAGCTTATGACTCGCCAACAGGCAGGTTTTGCATTTTCAGTTTACATAATCATTATGGCTTATACCACCCAAAAACCACTTTCTTGCTCCAAGGAAGCCCTCATTTCCTTTTCTGAATAAGAATTCAAGAAGCGTTCAAAAGCTATAAGTCATGCAATCAAATATACCGTGAGGATTTCCCACTGTGAGGGAAACGGTTGGACTATAAACAAACCGGTCCTTTGGTTGTAATCCGCATACAAGGATTATTGATTTTAACTCCTTTTAAGGTAGTATATCGATTAAGGGATCTTTCCGTTTGTGGGAGTTACCGGGCCCTTTACCGATTTCTTGTCTCTATAACGAATATTCCCCACATTATACAGATGCAAACGGGGTTCTATTCTTCATGTCCCGTTTTATAATAAAAACCTCTTTCTTATGGACAAAAAAACT